>JAFAGQ010000244.1 GCA_023422555.1 Pseudomonadota bacterium | reverse complement strand
TTCGTGACTACATTGAATCGCACCTGCCCTGTGAGCACATCGAAGTGCGGGGCGATGGCTCGCATTTCGAGGCGCTGATTGTCAGCGACGCTTTTGAAGGCAAACGCCTGATTGCGCGGCATCAGGTAGTCTATGCGGCGCTGGGCGACAGAATGAAAGAAGAAATTCACGCGCTTTCAATGAAAACCCTGACTCCCGAAGAGTACCGCAATAATGGATAAGCTAAGAATCACGGGCGGTCGCCGCCTGAATGGTGAAATCAGTGTTTCCGGCGCCAAGAATGCGGCGCTGCCGATACTGTGCGCCGCGCTGCTTACGGCGGAACCGGTCACCTTGCGCAATGTGCCTGAACTGAATGACATCAGCACCACGCTGCGTCTGCTGGCCGATCTGGGTGTGAAAATTTCCCAGGAAGATGGCGGCATTGTGCATTTACAGGCCGACCAGATTACCAGCCTGGAAGCGTCCTACGAACTGGTCAAAACCATGCGCGCCTCCATCCTGGTGCTGGGCCCGCTGCTGACACGATTTGGCCAGGCCAAGGTCAGCCTGCCTGGCGGCTGCTCCATCGGGCAGCGTCCGGTGGATCAGCACATCAAGGGTCTGACCGCACTGGGCGCAGATATTTCGGTAGAGCATGGCTTTGTAGTTGCCAGCGCGAAAAGACTGAACGGCGCTCCCATCGTCACGGATATGGTGACTGTTGGTGGAACCGAACAGTTTCTGATGGCAGCCGCCCTGGCGGACGGACAGACCGTGCTGGAAAACGCAGCACGTGAACCCGAGGTGGTGGATCTGGCTGAAATGCTGATTTCCATGGGGGCACGCATCTCTGGTCATGGCACAGACAGAATTGTGATTGACGGCGTCAAAACGCTGCACGGCACCGACTACACCGTGGTTCCCGATCGCATCGAGGCAGGATCCTTTCTGTGTGCCGTTGGTGCTACCGGTGGCGATATCATGCTGCGCAATGCGGCGCCTGACACCATGGGTGCCACGCTGGACAAACTGATTGATGCCGGCCTAACCATTGAAACCGGCCCCGACTGGATTCGTGCCGTGATGAACGACAGACCCAAAGCCGTGGGTTTTCGTACGCGCGAGTATCCCGGGTTTCCAACGGATATGCAGGCCCAGTTGCTGGCCCTGAATACGGTAGCAGACGGCACCGCGGTGGTGGTTGAAAACATTTTCGAGAACCGCTACATGCACGTGCCCGAACTGATCCGCATGGGTGCTGATATCGAGCTGGACGGTCATACGGCCGTCATCAACGGGGTTGCGCAACTGATGGGTGCCAAAGTCATGGCCACCGACCTGCGCGCTTCAGCCAGCCTGGTCATTGCCGGTCTGGCGGCCAGCGGCGAAACCACCATCGATCGCATATATCACCTGGATCGCGGTTACGAAAAAATGGAAGACAAACTGCAGGCAGTGGGTGCCGACATCCAGCGCCTGCGGAGTTAAACCTTATGACAGAGAATACGCAGCTCACCATGGCCCTGTCCAAAGGGCGCATTTTTGAGGAAACCCTTCCGCTGCTGGAGCAGGCGGGCATTGTTGTGACTGAACATCCCGAACAGTCGCGCAAGCTGATTCTGCCTACCAGCCGCGATGATCTGCGGATTCTGATTGTCCGTGCCTCAGACGTGCCTACCTATGTGCAGTACGGGGCAGCCGACTTCGGTATTGCCGGCAAAGACGTGCTGTACGAATATGGTCGCGACCATCCCGGCGGGCTATACCAGCCCATCGACCTGAATATCGCCCGCTGCCGCCTTGCGGTGGCTGTGCGGGAGGGCTTTGATTACGAAGCCGCCGTGCGTCAGGGTGCAAGACTGCGCGTGGCCACCAAGTATGTGAATGTGGCCCGTGAACATTTCGCCCGCAAGGGGGTGTATGTTGATATTATTAAACTCTATGGCTCCATGGAGCTTGCGCCGCTGGTCGGGCTGGCCGATGCCATTGTAGACGTGGTATCTACGGGCGGAACCCTGCGCGCCAATGGACTGGTTGCCGTGGAAGATGTCATGCCGGTCTCTTCCCGGCTGATTGTCAATCAGGCATCACTGAAAACGCGGGCCGCCGTTTTGCAGCCCATCCTGGATGCCTTTGAACGAGCGACGCCCTCACAGGGATAATCTTTATTCATGAAACCTGTAATCAAACGATTGGACTCCCGCGACGACGGGTTCGCTGGCGTGCTGCGCCAGCTTCTGGCCTTTGAGGCCGCTGAAGACGCACAGATAGAACAGGCAGTGGCCGGCATTCTGCAGGACGTCAGGCAGCGTGGTGACGCAGCGGTGCTGGAATACACAAGTAAATTTGACCGGCTTCCTGTCAACGACATGGCTGAGCTGGAGATTGCCGCTGCCGACTGCCAGGCTGCGCTGGACGCACTGGATCCGACTCGCCGTCAGGCGCTGGAACAGGCAGCGCATCGCGTCCGTATTTATCATGACCGCCAGCGCGCCGATTCCTGGCAGTATCAGGAAGACGACGGCACGGT
The DNA here is from genome assembly GCA_023422555.1 of Pseudomonadota bacterium. Lineage (GTDB taxonomy): Bacteria > Pseudomonadota > Gammaproteobacteria > Burkholderiales > Burkholderiaceae_B > Advenella. Next base: position 4,776 of record JAFAGQ010000244.1, on the reverse strand, counting down.
TCTTGGACAGAAAATTACGCCGATGGATCGGGTAGGGCTTTACGTGCCAGGCGGCAAGGCGGCTTATCCGTCTTCTGTTCTCATGAATGCCATCCCGGCCAAGGTCGCCGGCGTGGGTGAAGTCATCATGGTCACGCCCACTCCCGATGGCGTACGCAATCCATTGGTGCTGGCTGCGGCCGCCGTTGCCGGCGTTGACCGCGTCGTTGCCATCGGTGGCGCCCAGGCTGTAGGCGCACTTGCGTATGGCACGCAGACCATTGCTGCTGTGGACAAAATTGTTGGCCCGGGCAATGCCTACGTGGCTGCGGCCAAACGCCGGGTGTTTGGCACAGTTGGCATCGATATGGTGGCCGGCCCCAGCGAAATCCTCATCATCTGCGATGGCACGACGCCAGCGGACTGGATCGCCATGGACCTGTTTTCTCAGGCGGAACATGATGAACTGGCCCAGGCAATACTGCTCTGTCCCGATGCCGCTTTCCTGGAAAGTGTGCAGGAGGCCATTGAGCGCCTGCTGCCCACCATGCCGCGCGAAACCATACTCAGAAAAAGCCTGGGCAATCGTGGCGCGCTGATTTTAGTACGCGACCTGGACGAAGCGGTTGAGATCGCCAATGACATCGCTCCCGAGCACCTGGAAATCTCCACGGAAAATGCGGCGGAACTGGCTGGAAAAATCCGCCACGCGGGCGCCATTTTTCTTGGTCGCTATTCATCCGAAGCGCTGGGCGACTATTGCGCGGGACCCAATCACGTGCTGCCCACAGCCCGTACCGCGCGTTTTTCTTCACCACTGGGCGTCTACGATTTTCAGAAACGCAGCAGTATTATTCAGGTGTCTGATGCCGGAGCGATTACACTAGGGGCGATTGCCGCCGAACTGGCCGATGGCGAAGGCCTTCCGGCGCATGCTCAAAGCGCGCGTTACCGCCTGTCTTCCACTACCTGACCACAAGCTATGCGAACCGCTGACATTACCCGAAATACGAATGAAACCCGCATTACGGTTTCCCTGAACCTGGACGGTACGGGAAAGCAGTCCATTGATACCGGCGTGCCTTTTCTGGATCACATGATTGACCAGATCGCTCGGCATGGCCTGATAGACCTGGACGTCAAATGTGACGGCGATGTGCATATCGACGATCACCACTCTGTGGAAGATGTCGGCATTGCGCTGGGTCAGGCAGTGGCAAAGGCCGTGGGCGACAAAAAAGGCATCACCCGCTATGGTCACTCGTATGTGCCTCTGGATGAGGCGTTGTCACGCGTGGTGATTGATTTTTCCGGTCGTCCGGGCCTGGAATACCATATTCCCTTCACGCGCTCGCACGTTGGCCGCTTTGATGTGGATCTGACCCGTGAATTCTTCCAGGGATTTGTCAATCACGCCCTGGTCACGCTGCATATCGACAATCTGCGCGGTTCCAACTCGCATCACCAGGCCGAAACCGTATTCAAGGCTTTTGGACGCGCACTGCGCATGGCGCTGACACCCGATCCACGCAGCGAAGGTGTCATTCCTTCGACCAAAGGCGTGCTTTAATGGCCGGACTGTCCTCATGAGCAGCAAAATCGCGATTGTCGATTACGGAATGGGGAATCTGCACTCGGTTGCACGAGCCCTGCGCCATGCCGCCCCGCAGGCAGACGTTTATCTGGCTTCGGACGTGGCCGCGCTGGAAAAGGCTGACCGCATTGTGTTTCCCGGACAGGGTGCGATGCCCGATTGCATGCGCAATCTGGAACGATCCGGCCTCAAGGACGCGGTGATTCGTGCCGCCGGCAGCAAGCCGCTGCTGGGGGTCTGCGTGGGAGAGCAAATGCTCATGCAGCACAGCGAAGAGGGCGATGTTCCCTGCCTGGGCATTTTTCCGGGCAAAGTACGTAAATTTGAGGGCCCGGCGTTTGCCGTGAACCTGCAGGAACAGGCCGAAACCTCAACCGCGGTAGTTCAGCACGATGCGCAGCCGCTGAAAGTGCCACATATGGGCTGGAGTCGTGTGCAGCAGACTGTGTCTCATCCTGTATGGGAAGGCATTCCGGATAATACCTATTTTTATTTTGTACACAGTTACTACGTGGAACCTGCCGATGACGCGCTTTCCGCTGGTAAAACTCTGTACGGTGTGAATTTTACCTGTGCAGTGGCACGGGACAACATTTTTGCAGTACAGTTTCATCCCGAGAAAAGCGCCGACTACGGCTTGCGTCTTTACCGGAATTTTGTACACTGGGATATATGACCACCGGGTCGTGGCAGTTGGGTGAATCGTGAAGCCATCGCGTGCTCATGGTTTTAATTTTATTTTTATTTTGATGATCTGATTAGTTATGCTGCTCATACCAGCCATTGATTTGAAAGACGGACGCTGTGTACGCCTGCGCCAGGGAGACCTGCAGGATGCCACTATTTTTTCCGAAGATCCCGTTACCGTAGCGGAACAGTGGTATGACCAGGGCGCCAGACGCCTGCATCTGGTTGACCTTAACGGTGCCGTTGCCGGGAAGCCCAAAAACGAAGACGTAATCAAGGCCATTGTGCGCGCCGTGGGTGAAGACATCCCAGTGCAGATTGGCGGCGGTATTCGCGATCTGGATACCATCGAACGTTATCTGGATTTTGGTATCGAATACATCATTATCGGTACGGCGGCGGTCAAGGATCCCGGCTTTTTGCAGGATGCCTGCAGCGCCTTCCCCGGCAATATCATCGTGGGTCTGGACGCCAAGGACGGCAAGGTCGCCACCGATGGCTGGAGCAAACTCACCAAGCATGACGTACTTGATCTGGGCCGCAAGTTTGAAGACTACGGCGTGGAATCCATCATCTACACCGATATTGGTCGCGATGGCATGCTGACAGGGGTGAACATCGAAGCCACCGTGCGGCTTGCCCAGCACGTGCGCATTCCGGTGATAGCTTCTGGTGGCGTGACCGACCTTAAGGATATCGAGGCCTTGTGCGCCGTTGAGCAGGAAGGCGTCGAAGGCGTCATCCTGGGCCGCAGCATTTACGAAGGCACACTGGATTTCCAGTCTGCTCAGGATCTCGCTGATGAGCTTAACGGGGATGACGAGGAGTGACGCAAGCCACTGCGCCCGGCCATAGCCTGACAACACGTGTCATACCCTGCCTGGATGTGACTGCGGGGCGCGTGGTCAAAGGCGTCAACTTCGTACAGTTGCGTGACGCCGGTGATCCTGTTGAAATCGCCCGCCGCTACAATGAACAGGGCGCGGATGAACTCACGTTCCTGGACATTACCGCGACCAGCGATGGCAAGGATCTGACGCTGTCAATGATTGAACAGGTCGCGTCTGAAGTGTTCATTCCACTGACGGTGGGTGGGGGCGTACGCGCCTTACCTGATGTACAGCGTCTGCTGAATGCAGGTGCCGACAAGGTGTCCATCAACAGTGCGGCGGTCAATGAACCGGAGCTGGTGCGTGCTTGTGCAGACTACTATGGTTCTCAGTGCATCGTGGTCGCGGTGGATGCGCGACGCGTGTCTGCCCCGGGTGAACCGCTACGCTGGGAAGTCTTTACCCACGGCGGGCGCAAGCCTACCGGCATTGACGCGGTAGCCTGGGCTGTCCGCATGGCGCGATACGGCGCCGGTGAGCTGCTGATTACCAGCATGGATCAGGACGGTACCCAGTCGGGCTTTGATCTGCAGCTGACGCGTACCATTTCTGATGCCGTTGCCGTACCGGTTATCGCATCGGGTGGCGTCGGCAATCTTCAGCATTTGTGCGATGGGGTCAATGAGGGCAGGGCCAGCGCGGTGCTGGCTGCCAGTATTTTCCACTACGGTGATTACAGCATTGCGCAGGCCAAGGCATATATGGCTGAACAGGGCATACAGGTCAGGAACACACCATGAACTGGATAGACGAAGTCAGATTTGATGCAGACGGGCTGATCCCGGCCATTGCGCAGGATGAGGATAGCCATCGCATTCTGATGGTGGCATGGATGAATCGAGAGTCCCTGCAGGAAACCGCAGACACGGGCAGGGCGGTCTACTGGTCACGCTCTCGCCAGAAACTCTGGCGCAAGGGCGAGGAATCCGGCAATACTCAGCAGGTCAGCTCCCTTCGGCTCGATTGTGATGGTGACGTGATTCTGCTGACCGTCAGGCAACAGGGTGGGGTCGCCTGCCACACCGGCAGAGAAAGCTGCTTTTTTCGTGAACTCACGGGACAGCCAAAGGACGAGACGCGCGAGTGGAAAGTCACCGATCCTGTGCTGAAAGACCCGGAGACCATGTACAAATGACACAAACCACGTCTTCAGATGCCACTGCGACCATTCTGAGCCGGCTGGCCGATGTGCTTGAAACGCGCACACCGCAGGCTGGCGGCGATCCGCAATCGTCCTACACGGCGAAACTGCTGGCTCGCGGGCCGGATGCCTTTCTAAAAAAAATCGGCGAAGAGGCCACCGAACTGGTCATGGCAGCCAAGGATGGACAGGCAGACAGAATCGTGGCGGAAACCGCCGATCTCTGGTTTCACTGTCTGGTGACACTTACGCATTATGGCCTGCGGCCCGAGGCGGTACTGGAAGAACTGGCGCGCCGCGAGGGCCTGTCGGGCCTGCAGGAAAAAGCCGCACGCAGTCAGAAGGATTGATCAGTCATGAAGGCGATTTTGTAACATCGGCACTTCATGATATTTCCCTATTGAATCGTTCATTAATTGGTATAGTATGCGTATTCACGCAATCTGTTTTCAGGAGTAAAACATGGGCAGTCTGAGTATCTGGCA
>JAFAGQ010000366.1 GCA_023422555.1 Pseudomonadota bacterium | reverse complement strand
GCTCGAGCGCATTCAGGAACTGCTGAAGAAACACGCCATTGTTGAACAGCTGGTGCATCGCCAGGAAGAAGGTGATGAACAGTCTTCGCTGGTAGAGGGGCTGATCCGGCGCCAGCACGAAGCCGAACTAAGCAGTACCCTTAATGCCCTGCACCCGGCCGATATCGCGTTCATCCTGGAATCCCTGCCCACCGAAGAGCGGCAACTGATCTGGGGACTGGTCAATTCCAAGTACGACGGCGATATTCTGCTGGAAGTGGATGACTGGGTCCGGGAATCGCTGATTGCCTCCATGGACCGGGCCGATCTGCTGGCGGCAACCGAAGACCTGGATGCGGATGAACTGGCCGATCTGGCCGCCGACCTGCCGCCCGACATTGTCGCCGAAGTCCAGAAGGGCCTGACCGATGCCGAAAGAGCTCAATTGCTTGAAGCAATGGGCTACCCCGAAGGTACGGTTGGCGCCATCATGGACTTCGAGATGGTCAGGGTGCGCGACGACGTCACGCTCGAAGTGGTATTGCGCTACCTGCGCCGCCTGAACGAGCTGCCCGACCACACCGATCAGATTTTTGTGGTCAACCGCAACGACGAGATTCTGGGCGTGCTTTCCATTTCACGACTGCTGGTCAGTGATGCAGACACAATCGTGAAAGATGTGATGAACACCGACTATCTTTCTCTGGCCCCCGATGATGAAGACCGGGAGGCGGCCAGCGCGTTTGAACGGTACGATCTGGTATCTGCCCCTGTGGTGGATCAGCAGAACCGCCTGATCGGGCGCCTGACCATTGCAGAAGTGGTGGATGTGATCCGCGAAGACTCCCAGGAACAGGACCTGTCACGTGCCGGTCTGCAGGAAGAGGATATTTTCGCCCCCGTGTCCAACGCGATCCGAAACCGGGCGCCCTGGCTGTTTCTGAATCTGTGCACTGCGTCGGTGGCTTCCTACGTGGCTTCCCAGTTTGAAGAGACCGTCAGCAAAATTGTGATTCTGGCGTTTCTGATGTCGATTGTGGCCGGTATTGGCGGCAATTCAGGCAACCAGACCATGACACTTGTCATTCGCGCCCTGGCCATGGGCCGTATCACGTCCAACAACGTCAAGTCACTGCTGCGACGTGAATTCATTGTGACGTTCCTGGTGGGCATTTCCGGTAGTCTGGTCGCTGCCGCCTTTGCCTGGCTCGTCTCGCGCAGTCTGTCGATTGCCGCTGTCATGATGGGTGCGCTGGTCTGTAATATGCTGATTGGCGCCATGCTGGGTGTGCTGATCCCTCTGACACGCGACCGCTTCGGCAAAGATCCCGCCATGGGGTCTTCGGTGCTGCTTACTTTTGCCACCGATTCGCTGGGCTTTTTCGTTTTTCTTGGCCTGGCCAATCTGTTTCTTATCTGATCCGAACACTATTTCGACACCGCAGCAAGGCCCGCTGACATGCGCGCACGCGGCACGCAGCAACAAGAAAGGCCCCTCACGGGGCCCTCCTCATCTTTAAGCACCTTGCCTTAGCTCAGTTTACCGTGGCAATGCTTGTACTTTTTACCACTGCCACAAGGACATGGGTCATTGCGACCAATACGACCAACCATGTTCTTGACCGTAATACCACCGGCAGAAACATCGCCCTGTTCATTGATCTCGGCATTGGCCAGCGCTTCATCATAATCTGAATGATGGAACTGCACGTTGGAAACATGAGACTGTGCGGCATCCGCTTCTGCCTGCTCAACCTGTTCGGGTGACTGAATCTGTACCGTCATCAGAACACGGGCGGTTTCATTGCGAACCCGCTCCAGCATGCTGGAAAACAGCTCGAAGGCTTCGCGCTTGTATTCCTGTTTCGGATCTTTCTGGGCATAGCCACGCAGATGAATACCCTGACGCAGGTGATCCAGAGAAGACAAGTGCTCGCGCCACAAGGTATCAATTGTCTGCAGCAAAATAGCGCGCTCGAAAGAGACCCACTGTTCCTTGCCGACCAGAGTGACCTTGTTGTCGTAATTCTCACGAGCCTGTGCAAGCACCGCTTCCACAATTTCCTCTTCGCCCATGTTGTCGTTTTTCTCGAGCATCTCGGTCAAAGGAACAGTGACGTGCCATTCGGCTTCCAGCGCTTTCTCAAGTGCGGGAATATCCCACTGCTCTTCCATACTTTCGGCAGGAACATAGGTACGAACAAAATCGGTGATGGCGGCATCGCGCAGATTGGCCACCAGCGGTCCGGAATCCTGTTCTTCCAGCACTTCATTGCGCTGACCGTAAAGTACCTTGCGCTGGTCATTGGACACATCGTCATATTCAAGCAGCTGCTTGCGGATGTCGAAGTTGCGACCCTCCACTTTGCGCTGAGCAGATTCAATGGAGCGAGACACCATTTTGGCTTCAATAGGCTCACCGTCAGTACCCAGGCGATCCATGATGGCACGGACACGCTCACCGGCAAAAATGCGCATCAGCGAGTCATCCAGCGACAGGTAGAAGCGGGAAGAGCCCGGATCACCCTGACGGCCGGCACGACCGCGCAACTGGTTATCGATACGGCGCGATTCATGCCGTTCAGTACCGATAATGCGAAGACCACCAGCCTGCTTGACCTGTTCATTGACAGGCAGCCATTTCTCGCGAATCGCAGCAATACGCTCGTCTTTCTGTTCCTGTGTCAGCGTGTCATCTGCGCGAACCAAAGAGATCTGTTTCTCGATACTGCCGCCAAGCACGATGTCGGTACCCCGACCTGCCATGTTGGTGGCAATGGTAATTTTTCCGGGCTTGCCCGCTTCGGCCACAATCTCGGCCTCACGCGCATGCTGCTTGGCGTTGAGCACATCATGCGGCAGTTTTTCTTTCTTCAGCAATTCGGACAGCAGTTCCGAGTTTTCGATGCTGGTGGTACCCACCAGAACCGGCTGATTGCGTTCGTGGCAGGCACGAATGTCCTTGATAATGGCAGCGAATTTTTCCTGATCGTTCTTGTAGATCTGGTCGTTTTCGTCCTTACGCACCATCGGCAGGTTGGTCGGAATAATGACCGTTTCCAGCCCGTAGATTTCCTGGAATTCGTAGGCTTCCGTATCGGCTGTACCGGTCATCCCCGCCAGCTTTTTGTACATGCGGAAGTAGTTCTGGAATGTAATGGAGGCCAGCGTCTGGTTCTCGTGCTGAATAGCAACGCCCTCTTTGGCTTCCACGGCCTGATGCAGACCATCGGACCAGCGTCGGCCCGCCATAAAGCGGCCCGTGAATTCATCCACAATCACGATTTCGCCTTCGTTGACCACATAGTGCTGGTCACGGAAGAACAGATTGTGCGCACGCAATGCCACCATCAGGTGGTGCATCAGCGTAATATGACGCGGTTCATAAAGCGATTCGCCTTCGGGCAGCATGCCCAGACGGGTCAGGATTTCTTCGGCGTGTTCGTGACCAGCCTCGGACAGATAAATCTGCTGAGACTTCTCGTCTACCCAGAAATCACCCTCGGGCTCGGGCTCTTGCGGCTTGGGCTCGGCGGCCATGCGAGTAAGCATGGCAGGCACCTGGTTCATTCTGACGTACAGTTCGGTATTGTCGTCTGCCTGTCCGGAAATGATCAGCGGCGTACGGGCCTCATCGATTAGAATGGAGTCGACCTCATCGACGATGGCATAGGTGAGCTCGCGCTGACGGCGGTCCTCGACCTGGTATTCCATATTGTCGCGCAGATAGTCGAAACCGAATTCGTTATTGGTACCATAAGTGATGTCCGCGCGATAGGCGGCCACTTTCTCGGCGTTGTCCTGCTCGGGAACCACCACACCAACGGTCAGACCCAGAAAGCCGTACAGTCGGCCCATTTGCTGCGCATCGCGACGCGCCAGGTAATCATTGACTGTAACGACGTGCACACCCTTGCCGGTAATCGCATTCAGATACACAGGCAAGGTACTCATCAGCGTTTTACCTTCACCCGTACGCATCTCGGCGATTTTCCCGTAATGCAGGGTAATACCGCCAATCAGCTGTACATCGAAGTGACGCATGCCCAGCACGCGGCGGGAAGCCTCACGCACAACGGCAAACGCTTCGGGCAGCATCGCGTCCAGATTACCATCCTTCTGGTAACGCTCCTTGAATTCCTGGGTCTTTGCTGCCAGCGCTTCATCCGACAGCGCTTCCATCTCTTTTTCCAGACTGTTGATTCTGGAGACCTGCTTGCGATACTGCTTCAGAAGGCGATCATTACGGCTGCCAACAATTTTTTTGAGTAAAGAAATCATTCTGCTTTCAGAGTAATCAGGAAAACCGGGATGCGGGTTCTGCCTGACAGGTTAGTGAGTCATCACGAGAAAATCACGATAGTTTACCGCATACGGGGCCGGGTAGTGATTCCTGCGGGCAATCTGACGCGCTCTTTTGTGTCCGTGACCATTTTGGTGCCCAG
>JAFAGQ010000349.1 GCA_023422555.1 Pseudomonadota bacterium | reverse complement strand
TGGTGTAAATTAGAAGATTCCCTCGTTTTTTTCCAGGAAGCAGTCAGAAATGCCCCAATATCGCTCCAAAACCTCGACGCACGGTCGAAATATGGCCGGTGCGCGCGCCTTGTGGCGTGCTACCGGTATGAAAGATGGTGACTTCGGCAAGCCGATAGTTGCAGTCGTCAACTCTTTTACCCAGTTCGTACCTGGGCATGTTCACCTCAAGGATATGGGGCAGCTGGTAGCCAGGCAGATCGAGGCTGCCGGCGGTGTGGCCAAGGAGTTCAATACCATTGCCGTGGATGACGGCATCGCCATGGGTCACGGCGGTATGCTTTATTCGCTGCCTTCGCGCGAACTGATTGCCGATTCTGTTGAATACATGGTCAACGCCCACTGTGCTGACGCCATGGTCTGTATTTCCAACTGCGACAAAATTACCCCTGGCATGCTGATGGCTGCCATGCGCCTGAACATCCCTGTGGTCTTTGTTTCCGGCGGTCCTATGGAAGCCGGTAAAGTGCTGGCGCCTGAGACGCAGAAAGTCATCAAGCTGGATCTGGTGGATGCCATGATCAAGGCCGGCGATCCCACCGTGTCAGATGCAGAAACCGACGAGGTTGAGCGCAGTGCCTGTCCGACTTGCGGCTCCTGTTCAGGCATGTTTACGGCCAATTCCATGAACTGCCTGACCGAAGTGCTGGGTCTGTCTCTGCCGGGCAATGGCACCATTGTCGCCACACACGCAAGACGTCGTTCCTTGTTTGAACGTGCCGGTCATCTGATCGTTGAACTGTGCAAGCGTTATTACGAACAGGATGACGCCTCGGTGCTGCCACGCTCCATCGCTACCAAAAAAGCCTTTGAAAACGCCATGACACTGGATGTGGCCATGGGCGGTTCAACCAATACTGTGCTGCACCTGCTGGCAGCCGCGCAGGAAGCCGGCGTCGATTTCACCATGGCCGACATTGACCGGATTTCCCGTCATGTACCTTGTGTCTGTAAAGTGGCACCGGCAACCAATAAGTTCCATATCGAAGACGTCCACCGTGCCGGCGGCGTCATCGCGATTCTGGGTGAACTTGGCCGTGCCGGCCTGCTTGACCTGAACGCCGGTAATGTCCATAGCGGCACGCTGGGCAAAGCCATCGAGAACTGGGATGTGCTTGGCGGCAACGCGAGCGAAGAGGTCAAGGCCTTCTACAAGGCATCTCCTGGTGGTGTTCCCACGCAGGTTGCCTTCAGCCAGGACAGACAGTTTGATGAGCTGGACCTGGATCGTGCAGAAGGCTGCATTCGCGACAAGGAACATGCCTACTCACAGGACGGCGGGCTTGCCGTACTGTATGGCAATCTGGCCGAAAACGGTTGTATCGTGAAGACGGCGGGTGTGGATGAAAGCATTCTGACATTCACAGGCAAGGCCATTGTGTTTGAAAGCCAGGAAGACGCCACTGACGGCATTCTGGGTGGCAAAGTGAAAGAAGGCCATGTGGTCATCATTCGCTATGAAGGACCGAAGGGCGGACCAGGCATGCAGGAAATGCTGTATCCCACCTCATATCTGAAGTCCAAAGGGCTGGGCGCCAAGGCCGCGCTGCTCACTGATGGCCGCTTCTCTGGCGGCTCTTCAGGTCTGGTGATTGGTCACGCGTCTCCTGAAGCTGCCGAAGGTGGCACCATCGGACTGGTCCACGACGATGATGTCATCGAGATTGATATCCCGAATCGCCGCATCAACCTGGCCGTTGATGAAACGGAACTCACGCGTCGTCGTGCAGAAATGGAAAATCGCGGACAAAGTGCCTGGCATCCGGTCCATAGAGAGCGCTATGTTTCCCAGGCGCTCAAGGCCTATGCCGCCATGGCAACTTCGGCAGATCGCGGAGCTGTACGCGACATCAGTCAGCTGACAAAATAAGCAAAGCATGACAGTAGCGGCCGGATTATCCGGCCGTTCTGCTTTCCGGGCCATATCTGCCCGTTTGCCAGCTGCGTTTGACCACGATACAAGGAGCGTGAAAATGGCAACAGCAGGCAGGAACGCAGGAAGAACAGCGGGAAAAAATGCTGGTAAAACGGCGGGGAAATCAGCTGGAAAAGCAGCAGTAAAAGGGACAACAAAAGCAGCGGCAAAAGCAATCAAAAAAGCGACTGCAAAATCGGCAACCAAACTTGCGGCGAACAAAGCAGCGGCAACCCAAGCGACCACAAAATCAGGCACAAAAGCGGTTAAAAAAGCAGCAACAAAATTAATCAAAAAAGCGGCTACAAAAACGGCCGCTAAAGTCGTAAAAAATAGCGCTGCATCCTCCAATAGCCACAGCAAAAAGACACAGGCGCAGACGCGACTGAAAAAAGTTCGTAAAGGCGACTTTCCCGTGCATGAGGCTCGACGCTATCTTGAGCCAGGGCCTATCGTGCTTGTGTCGTCGCACCATGACGGCAAAAACAATATCATGACCATGGGCTGGCATTGCATACTGGAATTTTCGCCGTCTCTGTTTGGATGCCTGATTTCCTCTGGCAATCACAGTCACGAAATGATCCGCAAGAGTGGCGAATGCGTCATCAATCTGCCGACTACTGCGCTCACAGACATTGTTGCGCGCATTGGCAATTGCACAGGCAGCAGCGTGGATAAGTTCGCCGAATTCGGTCTTACTGCCGGTTCCGCAGAAAAGGTCAGTGCCGCCCTGATCGAAGAATGCCACGCAAGCTTTGAATGCCGACTCTATGATGATGTGCTGGTCGACAAATACAATTATTTCATCTTCGAAATTGTCAAAGCCCATGTGGCCAGGCGCCCGACCCATCCCGAAACCCTGCATTACACCGGCGATGGCGTGTTTATGGTGGCCGGAAAAATCATAGATCGCCGTCGGCTGTTTACCAAGGTGTCTTAGAAGAAGAGAACGGAAAGCAGCTGGCGGCAGTCTCGCGTCGTCCCGGGTTGAGCAGCCCGAGCAATGCGCAGCAGTCAGCGGGTCATCCCGAGTTGCGCAGGCCGGTGGCAATACCATTGATGGTCAGGTGGATCGTGCGCTGGCTGCGCACCTGTTCCAGCTTGGACGGCTCCGTCTCTGCAACTTCAAGCGCTCGCTGGCGACGAATCACTTCCACCTGCAGGTAGTTCAGCGGATCGGTATAGGCAAAGCGTTCCTGCAGTGCATCCTTGAGTGTCGGATTATCTTCCAGCAGACCTTGCTGCTTGATGGTATATAGCGCCTCGCGGGTGCGCAGAAATTCCTGTTCGATCATGCCAAAAATGGTGCTGCGGATCTGTTCATCAGGCACCAGTTCACTGTACTGGCGACCAATGTCTACATCGGTTTTGGCGAGCACCATTTCCATATTGGACAATACGGTCTGGAAAAACGGCCAGTGAGCGGCCATGTCGCGCAGCAATTGCGTGCGAGATTCCTCTGTACTGCCGTCATCCTTGCCTGTACCCAGACGAATGAATTCGTCGACTGCCGTGCCCACACCGTACCAGCCGGTAATCATCAGGCGGCATTGCGCCCAGGAGAAGCCCCAGGGAATGGCGCGCAGATCCTCTATTTTCTGACCTTTCTTGCGCGAGGCAGGACGGGAACCAATATTCAGACCGGCGATTTCATTGATCGGGGTGGCAGCAAAGAAATAGTCCACAAAACCCGGTGTTTCATAAACCAGTTTGCGATAAGCACGCTCGGCCGCGTCGGACAGCCATGCCATGGTGCTCGTATAGGTTTGAAGGGTTTGTTCATCCTTGCGGCTCTCTTCGTGCGGCGCCAGGCTGCTCAGCAATGTCGCCGACACCAGCAGTTCCAGATTGATACGTCCGCTTTCGGGATTCTTGTATTTGCTCTGTATGACCTCACCCTGTTCGGTCAGGCGGATCTGTCCGTCGACGGTACCGGGCGGCTGTGCAAGAATGGCGTCGAAACTGGAACCGCCACCGCGTCCCACCGAACCACCTCGACCATGGAACAGACGCAGTCGCACGTCGTGGCGACGAAAGACCTCAAGCAAACGCAATTCGGCGTTATACAGAGACCAGTTGGACGTCAGGTAGCCACCATCCTTATTGCTGTCGGAATAGCCCAGCATCACTTCCTGTACGCCCTGCTGGGCATGAATGATGCGCTCGCGCACCTGAGGCAGCGAAAGCCAGCGATCCATGATGTCGGGACCGGCTTCCAGATCGGGAATGGTCTCAAAAAGCGGCACGACAATCAGTCCGTCGGCATGGGTCACCGGCAGACGCGCACCGTTCTCATCCCGCTGCTGTGCGACCAGACCGGTTTCCTGTTGCAGCACCAGCACTTCAAGCAGATCGCTCAGGGTCTCTGTGTGCGACACGATGTACTGGTGGATGGCGTCTTTGCCATAACGGCGCCTGACGGCCGCCGCAGCGTGCAGAATCGCCAGTTCCTTGCGTGTTTCTTCGCTGTAGGTCTGCCAGGGAGATACCAGCGGGCGGCTGTCCTGCAGCTCTGCCAGCAACAGTTCGATTTTCTTTTCTTCGGCAAGCTGATCGTACTGAACAGGCTGTCCGTCGAATTTGATGGCCGCGCGCTGGTACAGCTCGGTCAGAATCCGTTCGTGAACATCGGAACTCTGACGCAGATCCAGGGTGGCCATATGAAAACCGAAGACAGCCACGGCCTGTTGCAGCGCCTTCAGACGCAGTGGAACGATGGCACCCGCCTGATTGTCACAGAGCGATTGCGCGATGGTGTCCAGATCCGCCGCAAATTCGGCGGGGTCGGCGTAGGGCTCGGCCAGCGTGGTATTGCGCAATGCCAGATCGTGATTCGTCAGATTTTTTGCGGTCGCAGCCAGCCGGGCATACACGCCAATCAGGGCGCGGCGATAGGGTTCGTCCAGACGGTGACGGGACTGATCGGGACTGCTGTCGGATAATGCCGCCAGTGCCGGGGTGACGTGCGTGAGTGACGTACTCAGAGAAAGTTCCGATCCCAGAAGGTGGACTTCGGACAGGTAGTGTTCAAACAGTGTGATGCCATGCCGATTCACGGCATACTCAAGCGTTTCTGCATTCACATTGGGATTGCCATCGCGATCGCCGCCTATCCACGAACCCATTTTCAGGAAGGCAGGCAGTACCGTGGCAGAGTCAGGCTTGATCTGCAGACTGCGGCTGAGCGTGCCATAAAGAGCGGGAATGGCCTGCAGAAAAGTGCGGGTGAAATACGCGGCGGCGTTGTCGATTTCGTCGTTCACTGTCAGCTTGTTAAAGCGCAGCATGCGCGACAGCCACAGCGTCTTGATATACCCGGTCAGCTCAAGTGCCAACTGGTGACTCTCATCTTCTGTCAGCCGACTGTCAATGGCTACCAGACACTGTGCAATATGACGATGCAGATCAAGGGTACTTTTGCGCTGCACTTCGGTGGGATGGGCAGTGAGCACGGGAACAATGGTTGCCTTATGCAGAAAATCGGTGATCTGTTCGGGCGATACGCCGTGACGGGTCAGTTCGGACAACGTGTGGCCTAGCGTGCCGGTCTGCACGTCGCTGCTGCTGAGCAGGCGTCGCCGCTGGCGCTTCTGCTGATCGCGATCTTCGGCCAGATTGGCAAGGTGCAGAAAATAACTGAAGGCGCGCGCAAGGGTATTGGCCTGTTCGTCAGACAGGGTAGTGAGCCTGTCGATCATGGTATCCCGATCCTGCGTCTCACCGGCACGCTTGAAGCGCACGGCGGCACGGCGCACGGTCTCAATCACATCGAATATTGGCTGGCCATCAGATTCACGAATGGCCGCCCCAAGGATTCTGCCCAGCAGGCGGATGTCCTGCTGCATTTCATTTCTGTCTGCGCTTGCGT
>JAFAGQ010000287.1 GCA_023422555.1 Pseudomonadota bacterium | reverse complement strand
TAGTTCAAATTTGTATGCTTGGAGTCGCTTCATATATACTGTATTTATATCCAGTTTCAAGTGTAAAAGCAAGCCATACGGATATAGAAATGCTGCGCATTTCGCGTCTTACATCCCCGCCCTGAACAACGGGGTCTTTCGACGCAGTTGATAAAGGTTCACTTTAACAATATTCTCCGCTTATTTCATCTTCCATTCGTATCTGCATGTCGTCGAAGCTGCTCTGCCTGTGCTTTCATCTGCTCTACAACGAATGGCAGACGTGATGCATCCAGGCGGCTGGACATTGCTGTGATGGTAATTGCAGCCTGGGGAAGTCCGGATGCATTAACAACCGGAACCGCGACAGCGCTTGTTCCAGGCATGAGTCCATCCTGAACGTGCGCGTACCCCAGCGCCTTTGCGCTGGCCACTTTCTCCAAGAGTTGCGCTGGTGTCATTGACTGCTGTTCCAGTCGTTTCGCATTCGTGGCGATGATATGCGATATGTCTTCCTGGGGCAGACAGGAAAGAAGGGCAACGCCCGAGACGCCGGCTCCCAACGGTCGCCGCGCACCGACGTCAATGGATAGAACCTGAATTGGGTGGTGACCTGTCTGGCGGGCAATGCAAATGGAATCCAGCCTATGTCTAATGCTAAGAAATGCTGTGTCACCAATGCTTTGAGCAAGATGGCTCAGACAAGTGGTTCCGGCAGAAAGCAGAGGGAACCGCCGTCGTCGTGCCAGACCGAGCAATGTCAGTTCATGACCGATGAGATAGCGACGGGTGAGGGGATCCTGCTCTACCGCTTGTTCCTGGATGAGGGTTTTCAGGATGCGGCGCGCGGTAGGTCTGTTCAGGCCGGATATTTCGACTATGTCGGTCAGTCGTACGCCATGTTCCTGACCACAGGCGACCAGCCTGAGGATTTCGATCGCTCGCGACACCGTCTGGCTTCCCGGCTGTAAACTGACCTGATCATCGCTATCGGTGTTATTCATGATTTTCCGTATGACATTTGCAGTTTCCCATATAACAGCTACAGCACGGTTTTGGGCGTTTGGGCGACAGCCTTCAAGGTGATAACCGTGCCTAGCGTGGCGTAATTGGGGCCACCCAGACGGCAGATGGGTCGAAGCATTGTGCTATCGATTTTGCCGTTGTTTACCAGATCATCCCTGATATGCAGCACTTTAATTTCTCCTACAAAAAACTCTGCGCCTGTTTCACCGAAAGGCGTAACACTGTGCAAAGTGCATTCCAGGCTGATTGGCGCTGCGGCGAGGCGAGGGACTGGCATACTTTCCCCTGGCAGCGTTTCAAGCTCCAGCAACTGTGCCTCGCTGATTTCCGGCGGATACTCCGCCGCGCTCTGATGCAGAGGTTCAAGAAGGGTTTCATCTGCAATATTCACAACGAAATTTTCGCTGCGAATAATATTGGATGCCGTGTCCTTCCGCTCGCCTGCCTTGCGTCCAATGTTTACACCGATCATCGGTGGCTTGTTGGAAACAATTGTGTAGCAGCTAAATGGTGCCACGTTTACCAGTCCGCTAGCGGAGACCGAGCTTATCCAGGCGATTGGCCGAGGCACCACTATTCCTGTCATTAATTTGTAGGTCTGCTCGGGACCCAGGCTGTCTGCATAAAGTTTCATAGTTTGGTATCACCGAAAAATATGTCCAAATAGTAACCTTCATTGCCTCCAAATATTCGAGGCAGTTTGTATGATGCCGTATTTTCCTGAGGTTATGTGAGTGTCTAATTTCGATTTAGTCCGGTATGTGGACGTAAATGCATTTTTTATATTGTCCCAGGATGGCAGGTTTTGCTATCTTTTTTCACATGACTTCAAACCACTAATAACAGGAAGAGACAAATGCACGCACGACAAGGGCTCATCGCCTTATCCCTATTATTGAGTTCAACAGTTTACGCCAGCGACTGGCCTGCCAAGCCTGTCACGATCGTTGTGCCTTACCCTCCGGGTGGTAATGTCGATGTGGCGGCGCGCCTGATTGCACCAGGCCTGGCAAAAGCCTTTGGCAAACCGTTTATTGTGGAAAACAAAGCGGGTGCGGGAGGGATGATCGCCGGCGAGTATGTGGCCAAATCCAAACCCGATGGGTACACGTTCTTCATGGCAGCCAATGGCCCACTTCTTTTTAGTCCGATCATTTTCAATCGTGATGCTTACAAATGGGATCGTGATTTTGAGGCGGTGACTTCAATTTCAATGACGCCAATGGTTCTGCAGACACGAACAGGATTGCCGTTCAAGACAGTTGAAGAACTGATCGACTACGCAAAACAGAATCCTGGAAAACTGAATATGGCATCACCCGGAGCTGGCACATCAAATCATTTGATGAGCGAAATGATGATGGCAAAAACCGGGGCGAAATGGACGACGGTTCATTACAAAGGTAATTCACCGGCTATCACTGATCTGCTGGGCGGACAGGTCGATTTCAGTTTCGACCAGATGTCTGTAGCGCTGCCTTATCTAAAGGATAAAAAACTGCGGCCACTTGCCGTTACCTCAGAAAAGCGTCTTGCCAGTCTGCCTGACGTGCCCACGATGGCAGAGGCCGGGATTCAGGATGGCGTTGCTTATACCTTTACCGGTCTGATGGCGCCCAAAGGGACACCAGAAGACGTCCTGAAGAAAATCAGTGCGGCCACGACTGAAATACTGAAAGAGCCGGAAATCATTAAGCGCTTTGATACGCTGGGTGCCGAGGCGCGCAGTATGACGCCGGAAGAATTCCAGGCATATCTGAAGAAAGAAGACGAGCGGTGGGTACCCATCATCAAAAACGCGCACATCCGCGTGAATTAGTAAAGAGCAGGTCAGGAGAAATAGAGATGACGAAAAGAAAGAGCATTTATGCCGAAGGGTTCAGTCACAAGAACCCGATTCCGGCGGCGTGCCAGATTGGCAACATGGTGTACTCGGGAAGTATCCAGGGTACCGATCCGGCCACTGGAGAATA
>JAFAGQ010000276.1 GCA_023422555.1 Pseudomonadota bacterium | reverse complement strand
CCTTGTAATTGAAGTTCTCCGATTTTGCGGAGAGCGCATTCTGCGTACGCATAACTTTCCTCTAAAGAAAAAAAACCATACTTCCATCTTAAAGAGATCACAGGAAGGTGACTTGATAAATATCAAGCACTACTCAGACGTCTGTGAAACTTTCTGAAAACAAAGAAAAGTGAGTAATACGACGTCACGGAAAACAACACATTGACTGTGAGTTGCCGGACGCTGCCCTACCTTGTCAGCTTTGTCAGCTGCCCGAAGGATCGCTTGCGGAAGGACGCGATACGGCTGGCGACGCATCGGGCGCCGAAGCTTCGTTTTCTACATCTTTGTCCAGCAGGATGCTGCGGCCATTCTTATCGCTGTCTTCAAACTGACCCGCCATGACGGCCCAGTAAAGAACACCACCAATGACCATGACGAACAGGAACGCGAGAAACACCAGTAGAAAAAAGACGTCCATGGTGAGTTACACCGGATGTGAGCGCATAGCATCGGTGTGAGCGATGCCGGGGTTGTCAACGGAATAGGTGCGATAAAAATGCCAGGCGTAGCAGGCGACGGCGAGCGAAGAGATAAGCATGGTGATTGCGGCCAGCCAGGGCTGTACCCAGCCAATCATTGCCAGCGGAATCATAAGTAAATGCCAGGCAAGAGAGCCGTAAAGACAACGGTACGCCACAGTGAGCGTCTGTTTGCGCAATTGCGCAAGCTGATGATCTGACAGCGAAGGGACAGACAGAATAATGCCGCGCGCGGCAGCCTGAGCCGATGGCGCTGCCATGGCCATGGCACAGGGGCAGCTCATAACGAACAGGGCAACCAGAACAGGGATAGCCTGCTGCGCGTCGATAAACCAATACCAGACCAATGCCGACAGGATGGAAAGCGCAATCTGCGTGAGAACAAAGTAAAGCCCGACCCTGTCTGCAATCAATGAAAGCTGTGCCGACTCCTGTTCCAGCAGGCCTTCAGCTGCACTGCCAGCCGACTGTCGTGCAGACAGAGCCAGATACCTGGCCGTGAGCACAAAGGCGACAAACATGGAGATGGATTCGAAGTAGACTTCGCCAGACTGTCGAAAGGTAGCGATTGCACTGGGAATAAAGGCAATAATGATGCCCAGTCCGATAGGCCAGTTCATGGAGCGCTGATGCACATCCTGCCCCTGGGACGAGTAAACGCCTTTCCAGATGGGCCACGCACAGTACAACAACAGGGGAATGGTGAGTACCAGGCTACACCAGTTGAGCACAACAACGGCGGTGTTCAGTGTGTCAGCGGTTTCCGCTTCCAGATAGCCATGACGCAGATAGCCTGGGAAAGCAAACATCATGACCTGCATCATGATCAGCCAGGCAAGCCCGAGGCGCGCAAGCATGTGCCGGCGCTGCTGACGCGCTTGCGGGCTGAGATTGTCCGGAACGAAAAAGATGGATTTCGGCTTCATACCGTCCGATCATAGTATTGATCGGACAGCGCCATATTGATCTATATCAAGCTAATGCCCATCGAATGCGTCAGACGGGGTTAAATACCCCTTGCGACAGATACCGGTCGCCGCGATCGCATACGATAAACACGATGGTGGCATTGTTCACCTTCTCTGCGGTCCGCAGTGCCGCAACCAGCGCTCCGGCAGAGGAAATGCCGCCGAAAATGCCTTCACTGGCTGCCAGGTGCCGCGCCATATCTTCTGCTTCCTGCTGGGATATCAGCTCGAACTGATCAACCCCGGCCGGATTGTAAATGGCCGGTTGATACTCTTCCGACCATTTACGGATCCCCGGAATGGATGCACCGGGTGCAGGCTGTGCGCCGATGATCTGAATTTTGTCGTTGCGCGATTTCAGATAGGAGCCAACACCCATGATGGTACCAGTGGTACCCATAGCGCTGACAAAGTGTGTAATTTGACCCTGGGTCTGCTCCCACAATTCCGGTCCTGTGCCCTCTATGTGGGCCCTGGGGTTGTCGGCGTTGGCGAACTGATCCAGTACCTTTCCCTTGCCTTCGGCCTGCATGCTCATTGCCAGATCTCGGGCATATTCCATACCGCCCTTGTCCGCTGGCGTCAGAATGAGCTGTGCGCCATAGGCATTCATTGAGGCCCGGCGCTCCACCGAGAGGTTATCGGGCATGATCAGAATCATCTTGTAGCCCCGAATGGCGGCCGCCATCGCCAGTGCAATGCCGGTGTTGCCGCTGGTGGCCTCAATCAGCGTATCACCTGGCTTGATTTCTCCGCGTTCTTCAGCGTGGCGGATCATGGACGCGGCGGGCCGGTCCTTGACCGAGCCGGCGGGATTGTTGCCTTCCAGCTTTGCCAGAATGACGTTGCCTCGCGCTTCGCCCAGATGCTCGGGAACGCGCTGCAAACGAACCAGAGGCGTTTTGCCGATTGTGTCTTCGATAGTAGGATACGTAATGGTCATAGTTATTCGATTTACCCGGTGTGTGCCCGCCTGAAATCGCACAGGAGTGGCAGCTGATGAGGTCCGCAGATGAATCAGGGGCATTTTACGCTGTAAGCTTTACATCAGACGCCCCTCTGATTCGGTGAGTTCAATCATAGCATTCCTGCTGACATTCCGCGGGATTCTCCCCCTTGCAGGTCATGGGCTTTTGCCAGTGCTTTTACGGAGCCCGCACTTCTACGTGCCCGACTGCTGGCGCTATTGCGCGGGAATTGAATCCTGCATTTTGATTGCGGAATGGGTTTTGTCAGCCGAGTTTGCCTCTGCGTTTGATCTATCGCCCGTTTCGCTGCGGGGTCGTGGACGGATCAGCATGGGCATGGCGGGCGCCACCCTCCCCTCCGCACCTGAATATCGCGCTGACTGCAGGGCTGAATGCCGACGACCCGACGTTCTTGCGGTCGATGTCCCTGTAGCAGATGCGCCTGAGCCCAGATCAATGGAATCGACGGACGAGTTCTTCGGGGCGGTGACATCACGATGCCGGCCTGACACAGGCTGACGGGTCGCACTCAGACTCAAGGCCGAAATATCGCTGCCCGCAGTGACGCCCTGCTGTCGCAGCTTCTCCACTCTCTTAGGTCCGAAGCCCGGGATGCGTTTCCCGAAATCATCCAGAGATAAAAATGGCCTCTGCTGACGCGCTGACAGAATGCGCTCAGCCGTCTTGTCCCCGATACCTTTGATGGAACGCAATTGGGCTTTAGTGGCATTGTTCAGATCCAGGCCGTGTGTCGGTTTGCAAAACGCAAGAAATAGGATCAGGGCAAAGAAGACGCGAACTGCAAATGATGTTGAAAGAGAAACGTTGCTGCGCATAACGGAAACACCAATGATCAAGCGAAATCATTAGTGTGCCCAAAGAACACTTTCTGTTGCGCGGCATGAAGACAGCCGGATCCACCGGGAAATGCCGTAAATCAGTCAGTTTTTTGCGGACGCAGCGTACGAATATAGCGGGAGACACCCTGCTCTACATCCAGCATGTCGGCAGTGAAACCGGCGGCACGCAATTGCGTGGTATCTGCCTGGGTAAAGCTCTGATAGCGCCCTTTCAGATCGTCTGGGAAGGGAATATAACGAATCAGGCCTTCTTGTACCAGCGCTTCCAGTGGCAGACGCGGCTCATTGCGCTCTTCCCTGAGAGTATTGACGACGGCGCAGGCGATATCGTTGAAAGGCTGTGCGCGGCCGGTACCACAATTGAAAATGCCCGATTGCTCCGGGTGGTCCAGGAAAAAGAGATTGACTGCAACCACATCATCCACGGAAATAAAGTCACGACGCTGGCCGCCGTCTTCATAGCCGTCCCAGCCACCGAAAAGCCGAACATGGCCTTCTGACAGAAACTGGTTCATATTGTGGAAGGCAACCGAGGCCATGCGACCTTTATGCTGTTCATTGGGCCCGTAGACATTGAAATAGCGCAGACCCACAACCTGGGCGGTACGATGTGCAAAGCGTTCGCGAACCACCTGATCGAAAAGAAACTTGGAGTAGCCGTACACATTCAGAGGCTTTTCATTCTCCAGCGCTTCGATATAGTTCGGCCCTGCGCCATAGACGGCAGCCGAAGACGCATAGATGAAAGGTATACTGCGCGCCTGGCAGAAATTGAAGAGTTCGAGCGTGACGCGGTAGTTGTTGTCCATCATATAGCGGCCATTACGCTCGGTCGTATCCGAGCAGGCACCCTGATGGAAGATTGCAGTGACGGGACCGAACTGGCCGCTGTTGATGCGGGCGCGAAATTCGTCTTTGTCCATATAATCGGCAATCGTGCCAGAACGCAAATTGACAAATTTGTCGCCGTCGGTCAGATCATCGACGGCGAGAATGTCAGTGATGCCCCTGTTGTTCAGACCGCGGACAAGATTGCTGCCGATGAAGCCTGCCGCTCCGGTTACGATGATCATGTCAGCTCCTCTGCACTTACAATGGATGTTCCCAGTTTACCTACTACTATACCACCGGCCTTGTTCGCCCATTCGACCGATTGCTGCCAGTCCATGCCGGCAGCACGAGTGACCGCCATGGTCGCCAGAACAGTATCCCCGGCACCTGACACATCAAAGACCTCATGCGCTGCAGCATCCACGTGAAATCGGCCCACGTCGGTGTATAGCGTCATACCCTGCTCGGATCGCGTGATCAGCAGAGCTTCCAGCTGCAGTTGCTGACGCAGTCGCTGAGCAGACTCCGTAAGTTCCTCTTCGGTTTTCCATTTTCCAACTGCCTGCTGCATTTCAACCCGGTTTGGCGAAATCAGGCTGGCTCCAATGTAGCGGTGATATTCATCGCCTTTGGGGTCTACCAACACAGAGAGGTTGCGCTCGCGCGCCATTCTGATCAGCGGCTCGCAATACTTAAGTACCCCTTTCGCATAATCGGACAGAACAACAATATCGTGCTGATCCAGCAACTGACTGTACTGCTGTTCGAGATTCTGCAGGGTCTGCTCATCGGGAAGGTAGTCAAAGTCTATGCGCAACAATTGCTGCTGGCGTCCCAATACGCGCATTTTGAGCGTGGTGTGCATGGCAGGATCAGGTAACAAATGCGTATCAATACCTGCCTCTTGTGCAAGTGTCGCAATTTGCTGACCGGCCTCATCGTTGCCGACGATGCCCAGCAGCGTGACCTGACCGCCAAGGGCCAGAATATTGCGGGCCACGTTGGCACCGCCGCCCAGTCTGTCTTCTCGTTTTGCGACCCGTACCACGGGAACCGGTGCTTCCGGCGAGATTCGTTCGACTTCGCCAAACCAGTAGCGGTCCAGCATCACGTCGCCTACGACCAGAACACGAACCTGTCTGATTTTTTCAATGGGAAAAACTTGCATACCACTTATTCCTCTGGGCGGCGTGGCGAATAGGTTTCCCAGGAGTTGCATCCCGGGCATTGCCAGTAATAATTCTGTGCCTGAAAGCCGCAAACGCGGCATGCGTATTTGTCCATACGCCTTGCGTGCTTGTCAATCATGGTTCGCAGCAACCCCAGGTCAAAGGCGGGCATGCGCTGTTGCAGTTCCCCTTGCTGGCCTGACTTTTCTTCGCTGACCATTTCGGTATGAAGCACCTTATCCAGACCCAGTAATGAAGGATGTCTGCGCAGGGATTCCTGGGCAAATTCCCAGGCGGATGCAAAGCCATCCTCGCGAAGGGCGGCAAAAACGACTTCAAATACATCCAGTGAAGGATGAGCAAAATAATGATCCTTGAGCAGACTGACTGCCTGAGCGCGCTCATTGGTGGCGGCAAAGTTGTCCATGATCTGTTTGGCAACCAGGCCAGCGAATTCGGGAGAGCGATTCAATGTGGCAAGCAGCCACTCTCTCTCGGTCTTGCGATCGCCCTGCCGCCTTGCCAGATAAGCTCGCAGCATGGCGATGCGGGCATAGGAAGCCTGAGACCCCCCTGCTGCCGCACTTTGTCCGGCTTCGAATTCGGCTGCGTCCAGTTCCGACGCGACACGCGCAAAATCAGGCTCTTTGGCGCCAAGCGCAGCCTGAGCCCTTTCACAATGGTAGTGAACGCGCTGCGGCAGCGGCTCGTCGGTCAGTTGTCGCAACTGGGCGGCGGCACCTATGGCTTTTTCCCAGTCGTGCTCAGCTTCATAAATACGAATCAGCGCCCGGGTGGCCGATGTCGCATAACTGGTATTCTGCACTTCGGTAAAGGCCTGCTCGGCACGGTCAAACATTCCGGCCTTGAAATAATCCTGGGCAATTTCATGCAGGGCATGTTCCCTGTCTGCTCGCGGAAGATCGGAGCGCGAGAGCAGACTTTGATGAACGCGAATGGCTCTTTCGATTTCTCCGCGTCGGCGGAACAGACTACCCAGTGCAAAATGCAATTCTGTGGTTTCCGAGTCGAGCTTGGCAACTTCAACAAAGGCATCGATTGCCTTGTCATGGTCTTCGTTCAGCAGAAAGTTCAGACCGCGGAAATAGGAATCAGGCAGATTCCGGCTTTCTGAGACGATCTGACGTACATCAACTTTGGCCGCGATCCATCCGAGCCCGAACAGGATCGGAATCAGGATCAGCCACCACGCTTCAAAGTCCAACGGCTGTCTCCCTGACAGGCGCGGGTTGCAGCGCGGTAGACGCCGGCGCGGCCTGACTGCGCAAACGCAGCTCTTCAGCCTTGAGCGCATTCAAAGACTGGCGCGTATCGGCAACATCACGGTTCAGACGTTCCACTTCGCCCTTCAGACGGCTGACTTCACGTGTTTTGCGCACGCGTGTGGGAATACTGACCAGCCAGGCAAACAGAGCGCCGACAATAAAAGCGATCAGCAGCACAACAATGAGCGGCACCGCAGCGAATGTATAGTCGCCAAAAAACCGTACCGTGACGGGATCGGTATTTTTAAGGGCGAACAGCAACACCAGCAGAAAGAGTATGATTCGCAACGCCCAGACAATATAACGCATCAGCCTGCTCCTGAAATTTAACTATCCGCCATTGTAATGCGAATTGCACTTCAAAAAACAAAAACCCCGACTTTGCAATCGGGGTTTTTGGACTTCACGAAAACGATATCATTACAG
>JAFAGQ010000225.1 GCA_023422555.1 Pseudomonadota bacterium | reverse complement strand
CGCCAGACCCAGGGCGGCGCCGGCCGTTACGGCACCCAGCATGCGCGGCAAACGCAGACTGCGAATAATATGATGATCGAAATTGTGCTTTTCCGGATGAAACAGCGCGTGCAGGACATCTTGCGGGTTGATATAGCGGGAGCCTATGCCAAGGTGCAAGAGGGCAGCCAGCACAACAAGCGCAATCAAAATCAGGATGATGACGCCTGAATGTAGCGGCTTTCTTTCTAAAGGAATGCTGGCGCTTTGGTTCATTCGTGTCATGTTCATTGGCTCGGACTGACACGCCACGGCATAAAAATAGGGCGCCCGTTATTGGCGGGATTCGGAACGGAAATCACCTGCAAATCGAAAACATCCTGAACGAGTTCCGGTGTACAGGAGCCAGGGTCAAACAGATTGGCTCGAATCTGACCTTCCTTCATCATGACCAGACGATCGGCATAGCTCAGGGCGAGGTTTAAATCGTGCAGCACCGCAATGATGGTTCTGTTATGCGAATGCACCAGCGAGTGCAGCAGTTCCATCACTTCAACCTGATATTTCAAATCAAGAAAGGTTGTGGGTTCATCAAGCAGTATGACGCCGGTCTCCTGTGCCAAAGCCATCGCAATCCAGCAGCGCTGGCGCTGTCCTCCGGACAGACTATCAATGGAACGGTCTGAAAACTCCAAAGTACCGGTCAGCTGCATAGCGTCTTTTACCGCACTCGAATCTGCATCCGTCCAGCGCCTTAGCATTCCCAAATGGGGATGGCGTCCGAAGGACACCAGATCAAATGCCGTCATGTTCTCCGGTAAAACAGGAGCCTGAGGAAGAATGCCGAGCTCACTTGCAACTTCTCTGGTCGGCAGTTCATGGATGGATCTACCGTGTAAAAGTACGGTGCCTTCGCTGGGCCTGAGCAACCGTGCGAGCGTGCTCAGCAAGGTAGATTTGCCCGACCCGTTAGGACCGAGCAGAACCGTCAATGTGTTCTTTTCAAATGCAATATCGGCACTGGATACAATTGTTTTTGAACCGTATCCAGCCGATAATCCGCTGGCAATCAGCGGCTTATCGGCAGTGCTTTCAATGGTTCTGCTTAAGTCTTGTTTCATCGATCAGAATTTCACACTCGCCGTAAGAGAGGCGTTGAACGGTTCACCGTAAACGTTGCCGTATCTGCTGGATCCCAAAGATGATGCAAAATAGGTTCGATCAAACAGATTACGCAGATTAAGCTGCAACGTCACGGGATTTTTCGCTGAAATGGTATAGCTTGCAAAGGCGTCCACCACGGCGTAACCCGGTAAAAAGTAGGAGTTGTCGTTAATACCTGGGCGTTTACTGGTTCCACGAATACCCGCGCCAATTTTCAATTGATCACCATTTTTCAGAGTACCAAAATCATAGGCTGCGAACAGAGATGCGGTATGGCGCGCTACATTGACCAGCTGCTTGCCGGTATAGTCGGGATCATCCTTGATTTTGGCATCGGTATACCCATAACTGGCGATGATGCTGAGCTGATCAGTTAACTGCCCGTTCACATCCAGCTCGACCCCACGGGATCGCACCTTGCCTGCTGCACGCGTCACGATGGTGCCATTGACGTTTTCAAAATAACTCACATTTTTCTTGTCGGTTGTGTAAACCGCAAGATTGGCGCTGAGACCTCGCGCCAGATCCCACTTCGCACCGAGTTCGTATGTCAGACCTTCTTCAGGAGGCAGATCACCTATTTCACTTGAAATTGACGATTGCGGGCGGAAGCTTTTGGCAATGTTGGCATATATGGACAACTCAGGCGTGGCTTTATACACCACGCCGACCCGAGGCACAAATTTTCCTCCGGATGTATCCGTATTGGTTCGGAACGGACGGCCACGCCCTGCGACCTGATGGTATTTCTGATAGCGTATTCCACCCACAACAATCCATTGATCATTCAGATGGACAGAGTCCTGCAGGTAAATAGATGGAGAACTCAATCGCTCATATTGATCACTATCGGTGGCCACCACCCTTGAGCACGTATCTACTGTCCCGTATTCCGGATTATTAATATTGAAACTCACGCTGGGTGTGCAACGGATCATATCCGAACGCAGCGTGCGATGGTAATCGTATTCCGCACCCAGCAGCAGTTCATGCTTCATACCGGCAATCGTCTCTGAGCCTATCAGGTCCAGTCTTGCGGAATGACCAACATTATCTGAACCCTGTGTTGCATCCACCCGACGTGTGACGTCGCCGGTTTTCGGATCGTAGGACATCACCCTGGCCTGGTTGTCGGTATAGCGGTCGTTACTGTAACTGTAATTGAAGGCAAGCCGCCAGTCGGCAGACAGCTCATGGTTAATGTTCAAAGAAGCCAATGAACTGTGCCCATCAGTAATATTGAATGGCTCGTCCAGACGAGTCCTGCGACTCAGCGGAATGGGACCGCCGCTATCCAGATCCCAAATAGTGCCACGGTCAAACGGTTCCTTGTAGCTTTGGTACATAAAACTGGCGGTAACCACCGTCTTGTCGCCAAACCAGCTTACTGAAGGTGCGATCAGCCAGTCTTTATTGCGACCGAAATTACGCCAATACGCCGTATTGTTGTAGCTGCCGATGAGACGATAGGCGAGCGGGGTGCCTTTAACAGGCCCGGTCACGTCAAATTCTGCCCGGGCGCCACCAAAACTGCTGGGCGTAACACTTGCAATGCCGCGGAATTCTCTTTCGGGCTTTTTCGTCTCCAGATTGATTGCGCCGCCCGGATCTAGAATCCCGAATAGGGTGGATGCCGGACCCTTGAGTACCTCAACCCTTTCGGTCGTGGCATTGAAACTGTGAGGCAATACCGTCTTCATCCCGTTAGTCAGAATGGCATTATCCCGATTCTGACCAAAGCCACGGCGGATAAAGGCATCCTGAGTGCCGCCCAGACCGTTAGTCTGAGTAATGCCACTCACATTTGACAGTACATCGTCCAGTGATCGACTCGCCTGATTTTTTAAGACCTCTGATTTCACGACATTTA
>JAFAGQ010000121.1 GCA_023422555.1 Pseudomonadota bacterium | reverse complement strand
GAAGTGTCGTCTTGCAAATTCAACTGTCATAGTGCTCCCTGATTTGAGCGCCAGTGCAACAGAACTATTTGCTGGCTGAACGCATGCGCTGGCGACTGTTGATGATGTGCATGCGCATGGCCGCGCGCGCACCATCGGCATCCTGAGCGGCAATCGCATTGAAGATCGCCTCATGTTCCATGTTCAGGCGCTGCTGATACATGGCTTTTTCCTGATCAAAAATGGCCAGCCGGCTGCGCGGAATCGCGTGTTTTCCCAGTTGTCGAAGCAGATCAAGAAAATGGGTGTTGTGCGTGGATTTGGCAATCTGTTCATGAAACTGGAAATCGACATCGACGGAAATGTCCCGGGAAATGTCTTCCTTGACGAGCGCCCGCAAAATTCGCTCGAGATCGGCCAGCTGATCATCGGTGCGCCGTTGCGCAGCCAGCCCGGCGGCCTCGGACTCCAGACATGCCCGCACTTCCAGTACCGAAGCCAGGTCTTCGGCCGTGCCCGGCGTCATGGTACTGCGATCAAAAATCACATCCTTGACAGCGGGTTCCCGCACAAAGGTGCCAACGCCGTGTCTTGTTTCCACCAGTCCCCTGGCCTGCAATTGAGAGATGGCTTCCCGAATAACACTTCTGCTTACGCCAAAAGCTTCAACAAACTCCGATTCGGTCGGGAGTTTTCTGCCTACTTCCAGTCCGCCGGAATGAATTTTCTCGGTCAGCTGTTCGACCACTTCATCCGACAGGGTTCTGCCTCTTTTTTTAATCGGGCCAGTATTAATCAATGTGCGGCTGGGCATGGGTTCTGTGTTTACCTGAATGAGATACGATTACGTTTCATGACAATGATGATTTTAAAACGTTTTCCCTGTGAAACAAGGAAAACGCGTTCAGTTGCCGGGAATGTTCCGGCTCAGTTTCATACACTTGCCCCCTATTCTTCTCCTATCTCAGTCCGTATCTCAGGTAACCGGGGCGGGATTGAACAGCACCAGGGAATTATGCAGCCTGAGTTTTTCCGCACAGGACTGCTTGCGCCCGCTGGCAATATCAATCATCAGGTCGAACATTTGCTGCCCCACCTCTTCGATGGTTGCCTCTCCGGTAGCAATACTGCCGGCGTTCACATCCATAAGGTCGAACCAGCGCCGCGCCAGACTATCTCGAGTGGCAACCTTGATGACAGGCACGGCGGCCAGGCCGTATGGCGTTCCCCTGCCTGTGGTAAAGACATGCAGATTAATGCCCGCAGCCAGCTGAAGCGTACCGCAGATGAAATCACTGGCCGGTGTCGCCAGAAAATTGAGCCCCTTCACGGTGGCGCGCTCGCCCGGCGAAATCACACCTGAAATGGGTGACGTTCCGGACTTGACGATGGAGCCCATCGCCTTCTCAACAATATTGGAGAGTCCGCCGCGCTTGTTCCCAGGGCTGGTATTTGCACTGCGGTCAGCACCGCCGTGTTTCAAATACCCGTCATACCACTGCATTTCGCGGACCAGCGCGTTGGCAACCTCAGGCGTCTTTGCTCTCGCCGTCAGTTGTGCGATGCCATCGCGGACTTCTGTGACTTCAGAAAACATGACAGTCGCACCGGCGCGCACCAGCAGATCCGTGGCATAGCCGACTGCGGGGTTGGCCGTCACACCAGAGAATGCATCGCTGCCGCCACATTGCACACCCACCACCAGCGATGAGACCGGACAGGGTTCCCGCTTGCGTTCATTCAACTGCGCCAGCCGCCTGGAAGCTTTCTGCATGATGGCATCAATCATACTTTCAAAGCCGATATTTTCTTCATCCTGCAGCGTGACCAGATAGGGGTCGTCCTGCGCGATAGGAATGCTTCCTGCAGGAAACATTTTTGCCGGTTGCAGTTTTTCGCAGCCCAGACTCACCAGAAGCACCTGCCCGCCAAAATTGGGATTCAGACTCAGATTACGCAGGGTTCGAATGGGAATTTCCGCATTGGGCGCATCGATGGCAACGCCACAACCATAGCCATGTTCCAGATACACCACGTCGTCAACATTTGGATATCGTGGCAACAACTCTTCGCGGATTCGACGCACTGCAAATTCGACGACACCCGTGACACACTGTACCGTGGCACTGATGGCCAGAATATTTCGCGTGCCCACACTGCCATCGGCATTGCGATAGCCATCAAAGGTAAGGCCGGTGAGCGGCTCGGCATCAGGCATCTTGCGCGTGGCCATTGGCAGTGCATCCAGTCCTGGCGCGACTGGCATGCGCAATTTTCCTTCGTTGATCCAGTCTCCCGCGTTGATGTTTTCCAGCGCGTAACCTATGACCACGCCGTAACGGATCACTGCCTCATCGATTGCAATATCGCGCAACGCTACCTTATGACCCTGAGGGACGGCCTGTCGCAAGAGCAGGCCATCGCCAAATTGCGTACCTGCTGGGAGGCCACCTTCATTGACGACAATGGCAACGTTATCATCCGGCGTAATCCGGATGCAAAGGGGATCAGATAATAAAGTTGTTTCCTGCTGCATAGTCTCCACCCAAAGATATTGTCATTACCCCGTTTGTCATTGATGACTGCACCGTTATTTTGCGCTGTTATTGCGGCATCGATTCAGACCGCGCGACTCACGATTTCATTCGAAATATCGCGCAGGCATTCTCGAACAACCTGCCTCGCACTTATTTTCCGGCATTTACTGGGGGCCAAGTTTTTCGATCAGGGCGGCCAGGGCTTTGCTTTCGTCGGGCCTGAGATTGGTCAGCGGTGCGCGTACGCCACCGGCATCATGACCCACCAGTTTTGCCCCCTCTTTGACAATACTCACCGCGTATCCCTTGCAGCGATTACGTATGGCTGAATAAGGAATGAAGAATTCACTCAGCAACCTGTCTACCGTTGCCTGATCTCCCGCTACGATAGCACGATAAAAATCCATGGCGGTTTTTGGAATGAAATTGAACACAGCCGAGGAATAGACAGGAACGCCCAGTGCACGATAAGCGGCCGCATAGAACTCAGCCGTCGGCAATCCACCCAGATAGGAGAATCGATCTCCCAGTCGCTGACGGATGGTGACCATCAGTTCAATATCACCAATGCCATCCTTGTACCCGACCAGGTTCGGGCAGCGCTCGGCAAGTCTTTCCAGCTGATCTGCATTCAGTCTGCACAAGGATCGGTTATAGACAATAACGCCCAGCCCTACTGATTTACATACCTGTTCGACATGTTGCGCTACGCCGTCCTGGTCTGCTTCTGTCAGATAATGAGGCATCAGCAACAAGCCCTGTGCCCCCGCTTTTTCAGCCCGTTGCGCATACTGGATAGCCAGCCGGGTTCCACCGCCAGCGCCGGCGATAATAGGCACCTTGCCCTCGCAGGTGTTCACAGCAGTATGAATGACATCAGAATACTCTTGTGGTTCCAGAGAAAAAAATTCGCCGGTTCCGCCCGCTGCAAATAACGCACTTGCCCCGTAAGGCGCAAGCCACTCAAGCCGACTCGCATAGCTGCTGGCATTGAAATTGCCGCTTTCATCAAAATCAGTGACGGGGAAGGAGAGCAGCCCTTCGCTGACGGTCTGTTTTAATTCCTGTGGATTCATGGGTTCCCTGTTAATTATTCGAAAATTGGTAAAACATCGTCTGGCGCACCCCGCAATACTGGCGCGCGAAACCGTGGGCAGTATGTAGAGACAAGCAAATGCTCTTCATGTTGTATGACATCTTATTTCATTTGTTCATGTCAGACAAGTATTTCTGACTGCAACTTGAACTTACCCCGCCCCTTCCGTTACCTTTCCTGACCCGCTAAAGCATGTGATTTCCCGGGTTTGCAGTCATTCACCGCGCGCAGTCGCTTTATTTCAACTGTGTTCGACGTTGTGAATTTGACGTTGCAAATATGACGCGAACCCAGAAATCAGCCAACCCTGTCATGTCTTCACAGTAAGATATCTGTCTCCCGGCAATCGTTCTCGCACATTTACGGCTCAGTTCAGATTTCATGCTCAATCAGGAATTATTTCCCTTCGACGAATTTGCAATGGATAAGGAAACGCAGCAGCGTATTCAGGAAGGCGTTCTTGCGCTTTGCGCCGAGCATCAGAAAGACGTACGCGGCA
Organism: Pseudomonadota bacterium; assembly: GCA_023422555.1. Classification (GTDB taxonomy): domain Bacteria; phylum Pseudomonadota; class Gammaproteobacteria; order Burkholderiales; family Burkholderiaceae_B; genus Advenella. The sequence goes on along the minus strand of JAFAGQ010000121.1, from coordinate 5,465 downwards.
GCACCAGGCTGTATCATCGCTTTTTGCCCTCTCCAGTCGGTCCGATGCTCGCCCTGGCCTCCGACAAAGGAGTGATTCTGCTTGAGTTTCTGGACACGCTGGACATGATTGCAGATGAAATTAAGGATCTGCGACATCGCTATGGATACGCTCTGAGTAAGGAAGACCACCCTCATCTGGAGCAGGCGGCCCGACAGCTTGACGATTATTTCGCGGGAACAAGACAGGAATTTACGCTGCCCCTGGACACACCGGGCACGCCTTTCGATCTCGCGGTATGGGATCAGCTGCAGCGGATTCCGTTTGGCCAAACCTGCAGTTATGGAGACATTGCCAGGGAAATCGGCAATGGCGCCCACGCCCGTATCGTGGGGAGTGCCAATCATCGAAACCGCGTGAGTATCGTCATTCCCTGTCATCGCGTCATCGGTGCCAACGGCACATTGACCGGCTATGGCGGCGGCCTCCCCAGAAAGCGCTGGCTTCTGGAATTTGAAAGTCTGCACGCCCGGAAAGAAAAAAGCCCGAATACCCGCCACGAATCTGCGCAGTTCGGGGCGAAGCCAGCACCGCTATGACAGAAGAGATTACACCCATGCCGTATGAAAATACTGCCGTGCTCCGCCATGCATCACAGCCTATGCTTGAGGAATACAGTTTATGAATTTGTCATGGTTAAGCAGTGAAGTCGTATGGAATTCGCTGTGGGGCATTTACATTGTTGTGCTGGGTTCCTGGGTTGTGCTGCAAAAGCGCCCGCCTGTTTCCACGCTTACCTGGATCCTGTTTCTGAGCTTTGTGCCGGTTATTGGATTTGTGATTTATTATTTTTTCGGCCCCAAGAAAATCACCCGGAACAAGCTCAATCGCAGCATCAGCAAACATCTGATCGAACGAGACGATGCGCTCTGGAACTTGCGAATCCTGCCATCGGATCTGACCGAACAGCAAAGTTCGATTCATGACCTGGCATTGCAGATTACGAATTACCCTTTGAGCTATGCAACCAGCTATCAATTGCTGTCGGGCGGACAACAGACCTATGACCGTATTTTCGAAGCGGTACGCGAGGCCGAAGCCTATATTTTTCTTGAATATTATATTTTTGAGCAGGATCAGACCGGGACAACGTTGCGCGACCTGCTCACAGAGCGTGCAAGAAACGGCGTCAAGGTTTATCTTATTGCAGATGCCATTGGGTCATTAAGGCTGAACCGGCGCTTCATGCGCCCGCTGCTTGATGCCGGCGCCAAGCTGACCTTCTTTCACGACATCAATCTGAGACATCTGCTGTCGTTCATGAATCTGCGCAATCACAGAAAAATTGTCATTTGTGATGGCACGGTTGCCTTTACAGGCGGCATCAATATCAGTGATCAGCAGGATCGTCGCCGCAATAAGCGCGCGTTTCACGATGTTCATCTGGAGCTGAGTGGCCCTGTCGTTTCCTGGCTGGAAACCATCTTCGTCGAGGATTGGCATTATTCCACTCGTGATCTTTCCATTCGTCATATGCTGCGTGCACATTATCGCGAACGGCTGGAACGCATGCAGGAACAGACCGAGGAAGACGCGCACAAAACACCCAACCCAACTCGCGTTGCCGCAGATCAGCCACAAACCGAAACGGCCGCAAAGCAGCCCAAATGGATACGCACGCAAATCATTCCGTCCGGACCGGATTTTGACTATGCCTCGATCCTGCGTGTCACGGTCGATGCCATTCAGAATGCCAAACAGCGCATTTATCTGACCACCCCCTATTTCGTGCCGGACGCCACATCGCTGCAGGCACTCACCTCTGCAGCGCTGCGCGGTGTAGATGTGCGTATCCTGCTGCCTCGCCGCACCGATAATTATGTGGTCACCAAGGCCGCCCAGTCGTGGTTTGATGATCTGGTCGCCGCGGGAATTCGCGTTTTCGAATACGGCCCTCGAATGCTGCACGCCAAGTCATTGATCGTGGACGAGGATATTTCGTTTATCGGGTCGGCCAATTTTGACAATCGCAGCTTTTATCTGAATTTTGAAGTCAGTGTGGTTTGTTACGAGCCTGAGGCAAACCAGGCCCTGCTGGATGAGTTCAATGCTTCCATGAAATTTGCCGAAGAAGTCAGGTTGAAGCATCAGTCGTTCCCTTCACGACTGAGTAAAGCAGTCGCCCGCCTGTTTTCTCCGTTGCTTTAATACACTGCGCGGTTGCAGACCGGGCTGTGGCGTGTAAGAAACTGACATGAAAGGAAACCGTCACCGTGGTAATCTATACTTTTCGATTCTTCTGCATGAGATAACCAATTATGCCTGCTGATCCATCCAACCCATCTGCCACTGAAGACGCATCCTCTGCGGATCTGACCGAAACGCTGCAGGACAGCACCTTCATTTTTGAAGGGAAGATCATCAAGGTCACAGTCGATACCGTGGTATTGCCAAACGGCAAGACAGCCACGCGCGAAGTCGTGCGTCATTGCGGCGCTGTTGCTGTGCTTGCCATTACACCTGAAGATCAGGTCATTCTGGTCAGACAGTTCCGTCACCCTACCGGCAGCCCCCTGCTCGAAATCCCGGCCGGCAAACTGGACGTTGAGAACGAACCACCGGAACAATGTGCCTTTCGAGAACTGGCCGAGGAAACGCCTTATACCGCTGGTGGCATGACGTTGCTGCACACGTTTTATACCGCCCCGGGCTTTTGCGATGAACTGATGTATGTCTTTCGCGCTGAAGGGGTGCGCAAGGACAGTACCCTCAATGCCGACGACGATGAGTTCGTGCAGACGGTGCTGATGACGCGCGAAGAAGTGCGAGATGCCATTGCCAAACAGCATATCCGCGACGCGAAAACGCTGGTGGCATTACAAACGTGGTTGCTGGAAAAATAGACCGGGACTACCGGCCACTCAGCACAATAGCAACACCAGGTCCGACAGTTTCACATCGGACCTGCGATCCCAGCTCTCAGGGCGACAAGCCAACGCTGCCAATATCATCGGGGCTGGACAGACTCAGCAGTTTGGTTTCTTTCTGTGCCAGCCGCACACCCGCCGTCGCAAAAATGAATCCTTTGACAGGTGCGTATACCGGCGTTCTGGTGAGCGAGATCGGATCCATGATATCAACCAGCATTTGCCCTTCTTCTACCCATTCACCCGCTTTGACATGATAGACGGCAATGCCTGAACACGGTGTTGCCACGTAGGCCAGGCCACCCAGCGGATGTGGTTCGCAACGCAATGCGGGCATCGCCTGCGCCTGTCCTTCGGGTAGTGTCAAATAGCGTTCGTGATTCAGATACTGTACCAGCGCATTTGCGTCATGTTCGGCAAATTCATGCGTCAGGTCCCGGTCCCCGCGCAATTCAACCGTGGCGGCAAAACAGGGCAAAGGAAGATTGGCATCCGGATAGACGCTGCGCAGTTTCAGCCAGGGCGTGGACAGCATCTCATCAAAGGAGCAGGAAAGCGAATCCTCGGCCAGCAGCTGACATTCGCTTTGCAGATAGCGGGCCAGCGGCTCGCAGCGGTCCCATACCTGCGGCAGGGAATAGACATGCATGACGGCACGATTATCACAATGCAGATCCAGCACAATATCAGCGTCGCAGGCCAGCCTAAGTAATGTCACATGCAATTCGTCGATCAGTCGAGACGGCGTAAAGCTATCAAGCACCGCACGTATCTGCCGGCGAATCAGATCACGATTGGCATCGGCATCCGGTCCGGGCTGCACACCGCTATCACGCAACGCAGCCAGCAGATCCTCGTACAAAGGAACGCCGGTAAGACGATTGAAATTCTGGCCGGTTGGCAGCTGGAATCGCCCGATATGCTCGTAAAAAATCGTCTGGGAGAGACCGATAGGGTTGCAATAGGGCACCAGCACAATTTCACAGTCCAGTGCATTCTGCTTTTCCAGTTCCTGCAGTCTTCGATTCAGATAGAACGCAGCGAGCGAACCAGGCAGCTCATCGGCATGCAGGCTCGCCTGTATATACACTTTCTTTCCGGTATCTGTCGGCCCGAAATGGAAGGCATTGATTTCATAGGTGGTACCCGGAGCACTGAGGGTTAAAACGTGTTTTTCCTGCCGCATTATGCTTCTGCCAGATGTCGATGATTAAGATGGACCAGGTAACGCTGTTCAATTTTTCGGAAAAGAAAAACCAGCCCGAAGTTGAGCGCAAGATAAATACAGGCCGCTGCCGAATAGGCAATGAACGGCTGATAGGTATTGGTCACAAACAGACTTGCCGCGCCGGTAATTTCCATCATCGCTACCGTTGAAGCCAGTGCCGTTGAATGCATGGTCATAATGACTTCATTACTATAGGCGGGCAGCGCGCGTCGCAGACTGGAAGGAAGAATGATACGGCGCATGGCATTGCGGCGATTCATGCCAAATGCCCTTGCTGCATCAATTTCTCCTCTGTCGGTATTTTTGATGGCCCCAGAAAATATCACGGTTGAATAGGCAGCCGTATTGAGCGTCAGCGCAGCCAGAACCCAGATAAAGCCTTCCTTCAGAAAGCCAAAACCTGGCTGGGACATCAGCTGCCCCACAAAATGAATGCTGGGGATGCCGTAATAAATGATGTAGATCTGCACCAGCAGTGGCGTGCCGGTAAAGAAGTAGGTGAAGGCATGAACCAGACGCGCACCCAGGGTGGTTTCGCGCTGATGAATGACTGACATGGGTATGGCCATGCACAGACCAATGGCAACTGAAATAGCCGTGAGAACCAGCGTCAGGGGCGCGGCCCGCAGACAGGTGACCAGCGCATCAAAAAACAGGGTAATCGTCTCAGACATGGGCATTCTCTCGGGCAAAACCGCGTTGATAATGCTTGTCCAGATAACGGAAGACGTAAAGCGAGACAGTGGTCAGTAGCAGAAACAGCAGGGCCGAAACAGTATTGAAAACAAACGGCAGATGGGTCGCACTGCCCGCCTGCTGTGCAATTCGCGTCATGTCGTCGAGCCCGATAATGGATACCAGCGCCGTGGCCTTGGTCAGGACCAGCCAGTTATTGCGTACACTTGGCAGGGCATAGCGCATCATCAGAGGAAAGGTAATGCGGCGCATCACCTGCAGACTTCGCATCCCGTAAGCGTGGCCGGCTTCAATCTGACCATAGGGAATGGCCATGATGGCACCGCGAAAGGTTTCAGTAAAGTAGGCGCCGAAGATGAAAGACAGGGTAAGCACGCCTGCGGCAAAAGGGCTGATCTCAAAATAGTCCAGATCCCAGGCCTCGGTCAGCGCATTCAGCCCGATTTGCGCGCTGTAATACACCATCAGCATCCAGATCAGGTCCGGTACGCCCCGCACAACGCTGGAGTAAAGCTGGCCGATTCTGGCCAGAAGCCGATTGCGCGACAGCCGCATATTGGCCCCGATCAGGCCAATGAGTATGGAAAACACGAGCGAGAGCACCGCGATTTCCAGCGTCAGTACCGCACCCTTCA
>JAFAGQ010000120.1 GCA_023422555.1 Pseudomonadota bacterium | reverse complement strand
TGGTAAGACAGTTCCGCCACCCTACCGGCAGCCCCCTGCTGGAAATCCCGGCCGGCAAGCTGGACGTTGAGAACGAACCACCGGAACAATGTGCCTTTCGCGAACTGGCCGAGGAAACGCCTTATACCGCTGGTGGCATGACGTTGCTGCACACGTTTTATACCGCCCCGGGCTTTTGCGATGAACTGATGTATGTCTTTCGTGCTGAAGGGGTGCGCAAGGATAGCACCCTCAATGCAGACGACGATGAGTTTGTGCAGACGGTGCTGATGACGCGCGAAGAAGTGCGAGATGCCATTGCCAAACAGCATATCCGCGACGCGAAAACGCTGGTGGCATTACAAACGTGGTTACTGGAAAAATAGATCGGGTCTACCGGCCACTCAGCGCAATAGCAACACGAGGGGCCGACAGCTACACATCAGGCCTGTAATCGCAACTCAGGGCGACAAGCCGACGCTGCCAATATCATCCGGGCTGGACAGACTCAGCAGTTTGGTTTCTTTCTGTGCCAGCCGCACACCCGCCGTCGCAAAAATGAAACCTCTGACAGGTGCGTATACGGGAGTCTTAGTGAGCGAGATCGGATCCATGATATCAACCAGCAGCTGCCCTTCCTCTACCCATTCACCCGCTTTGACATGATAAACGGCAATGCCTGAACACGGTGTTGCCACATAAGCCAGCCCACCCAGCGGGTGTGGTTCGCAACGCAATGCGGGCATCGCCTGCGCCTGTCCTTCAGGCAGTGTCAAATAGCGTTCGTGATTCAGATACTGCACCAGCGCATTTGCGTCATGTTCGGCAAACTCATGCGTCAGGTCTCGGTCCCCGCGCAATTCGACCGTGGCGGCAAAACAGGGCAAGGGAATATTGGCATCCGGGTAGACGCTGCGCAGTTTCAGCCAGGGCGTGGACAGCATCTCATCAAAGGAGCAGGAAAGCGAGTCCTCGGCCAGCAACTGACATTCGCTTTGCAGATAGCGGGCCAGCGGCTCGCAGCGGTCCCACACCTGCGGCAGGGAATAGACATGCATGACGGCCCGATTATCACAATGCAGGTCCAGCACAATATCAGCATCGCAGGCCAGCCTTAGCAATGTCACATGCAATTCGTCAATCAATCGTGACGGCGTAAAGCCATCGAGCACGGCACGTATCTGCCGGCGGATCAGATCACGATTGGCATCGGCATCCGGTCCGGGTTGCACACCACTATCACGCAACGCAGACAGCAGGTCCTCGTACAAAGGTATGCCGGTAAGACGATTGAAATTCTGTCCGGTTGGCAGCTGGAAACGTCCGATATGCTCGTAAAAAACTGTCTGGGAGAGCCCGATAGGATTGCAATACGGCACCAGCACAATTTCGCAGTCCAGTGCATTCAGCTTTTCCAGTTCCTGCAGTCTGAGGTTCAGATAGAACGCAGCAAGCGAACCGGGCAGCTCATCGGCATGCAGGCTCGCCTGAATATACACTTTCTTTCCGGTATCTGTCGGCCCGAAATGAAAGGCATTAATTTCATAGGTGGTACCCGGTGCACTGAGGGTTAAAACGTGTTTTTCCTGCCGCATTATGCTTCTGCCAGATGTCGATGATTAAGGTGAACCAGGTAACGCTGTTCAATTTTTCGGAAGAGAAAGACCAGCCCGAAGTTGAGCGCAAGGTAAATACACGCTGCTGCCGAATAGGCAATGAACGGCTGGTAAGTATTGGTCACAAACAGGCTTGCCGCGCCGGTAATTTCCATCATTGCGACCGTTGAGGCCAGTGCCGTTGAATGCATGGTCATGATGACTTCATTGCTATAGGCGGGCAGCGCGCGTCGCAGACTGGAAGGAAGAATGATACGGCGCATGGCATTGCGGCGATTCATGCCAAATGCCCTTGCAGCATCAATTTCTCCTCTGTCCGTATTTTTAATGGCGCCAGAGAAAATCACAGTTGAATAGGCAGCCGTATTAAGCGTCAGTGCGGCCAGAACCCAGATAAAGCCTTCCTTCAGAAAGCCGAAACCTGGCTGGGACATCAGCTGCCCCACAAAATGAAAGCTTGGGATGCCGTAATAAATGATGTAGATCTGCACCAGCAGCGGCGTGCCGGTAAAGAAGTAGGTGAAGGCATGAACCAGGCGGGCACCCAGGGTGGTTTCGCGCTGATGAATGACCGACATGGGAATGGCCATGCACAGACCAATGGCAACTGAAATGGCGGTGAGAACCAGCGTCAGGGGCGCAGCCCGCAGACAGGTGACCAGCGCATCAAAAAACAGAGTAATTGTCTCAGACATGGGCATTCTCTCGGGCAAAACCGCGTTGATAATGCTTGTCCAGATAACGGAAGACGTAAAGCGAAATGGAGGTCAGCAGCAGAAACAGCAGGGCCGAAACGGTATTGAAAACAAAAGGCAGATGGGTCGCACTGCCCGCCTGCTGTGCAATACGCGTCATATCGTCCAGTCCGATAATGGATACCAGCGCGGTGGCCTTGGTCAGGACCAGCCAGTTATTGCGCACACTTGGCAAGGCATAGCGCATCATCAGGGGAAAAGTAATGCGACGCATCACCTGCAGACTTCTCATGCCGTAAGCGTGACCGGCTTCAATCTGGCCATAGGGAATGGCCATGATGGCGCCGCGAAAGGTTTCGGTAAAGTAGGCGCCGAAGATGAAAGACAGGGTAAGCACGCCCGCGGCGAAAGGGCTGATCTCAAAATAGTCCAGATCCCAGGCCTCGGTCAGTGCGTTCAGCCCGATTTGGGCACTGTAATACACCATGAGCATCCAGATCAGATCCGGTACACCCCGCACGACGCTTGAATAAAGCTGGCCGATTCTGGCCAGAAGCCGATTGCGCGACAGCCGCATATTGGCCCCGATCAGGCCAATGAGTATGGAAAACACGAGCGAGAGCACCGCGATTTCCAGCGTCAGTACCGCACCCTTCA
>JAFAGQ010000038.1 GCA_023422555.1 Pseudomonadota bacterium | reverse complement strand
CAACAAGCTTGTATAGAAATTCCCGGGTTTTGGGGCTGTCAGGCATCAGAAATGGGTTGCAGCCCGTCGACTGGCCATCCTTCAGAGAGTAATAGGTACCTCCTGCCGCACGAATGAAGATTTTCATCCCCTCGTCCAAATCCATCACAAACAAGTGCGGGTCGAACCGGTCAGTGAAAGCCAACAGCGCCGTTTCCAGTGTTGTTTTGCCGGTGCCCGTCGCGCCCAGGATCAGCGTATGGCCCGCGATTTTGTCGCCAACATTGTCCTCTTTGGGATTGGAAAAATGAAAATTGAAGTCATAGATCGTGTTGGAAACGGTCTGCAGCGGCATAATGGCCGATCCATCGCCAATGGGATTACCCTGGTTCTTTCCGTGCGAATAATTGTGCATCCCGAACGTTGTGGCTAAATTGACTGTCGATTTCGGAAAACACCGAGGCTTGTGCTTGGACCCAGGCACCTGGCTAAAATACGTCGCTGGTGCAGACAAGCCTGCTTTGACAAACCGATAACCGCCTGAGTTCTGAAATCGGGTATAGACCTTGGCGCCATTCTGAGAAGCTTGTTTGGCCGTGTCTCCGTACACGACCAAGACACTGTGATATTCCCCAAACATCAATTCTCCCGACGCCAGACCGCCCTGGCCTGCCTTGAGCTCGTCTTGCTGAGAAAGTGCTTGGTCGCCAACCGAGCGCAGGTTATTCAACTGCTTTTTTATCGTCTCCTGCATGGTTGGAGAATCTACGTACACAAAGGATTGCGTCAGCGTAAATTCGCATGGTAGATCCAGAACGCCACTCAATACCTTCACCTTGGAAATGCCGAAATCCTTCAAATCAAACGACGCCGCGAAGCGCGTTCCGGTTTGGCCGCGGATTTCACACACATCAGTCCCAAAGTGTAAATCCGAACTAGCAAGCGTCTGAAAGGCATCGACGTTGGACAGGGGTATGTCTTCTTGGACGCCATTGATCAGGAAACCAAAGAACGAAAATACTTCAGAAAACAAAACACTCTCTTGGTTCTGCCATGCAGTGAGCGCTACTGGGTCATACGGCTGCAGCCCTTGCATCAAGACAGAAAGCAGATCCTGCGCCTCCTTGATGCCATCATCGAAATCCTCGTATTTGATAAGTCCGGTCAAATAGAAGACATTTTCGAAATAGTCCTCGGTTTCAAATTTTGCCAGATACTTGGCCGCAAACTCTCGACAAAATGGATTATCAAAAGCATATTCACGGTCAAACACTTTCTTGCGTCGCTGCAGCGTCGTCCACAATCCTAATCGACCACCGAGCGTTTTACCCGCACCAGACAACAAACGCGCCAGTTGCGTGAAATGTGAGAAAAGGTGCGTTTCGCTCTCACTCTCAAACGGCAAGCCTTCCAGCCGGATCACAAACCCGATATGTCCGGTCTTAATGTGAAACAGCTCAGCGGTGATATGTTGGGATATCTTGGGCAGGAACATATCGCCGGAGGTCTGTTTTTTCAGTATGTTGTTCAACAAATCGCTGATAATCATTTAAATTTCTCCCAAAATGGGTCGCCAAAAGTGTGGTGGTGCCGTTAAAAAGCGCCGCATTGCGCCGATAAAACCAGCACCTGAGCTCGTACCCAATGATTTTTAAGGCCTGGTCATCGTTGCGAGAGACGGTTTTCATAAAAATAACCACGGGGATGGGAATCAACATCAAAAGCAACGCTTTTCCTTTAAGAACCGTCAAGAGCAGCATTGTGGCGGCCAAACTGCCGCCGGCCACCATCGCCAATGGCACGACCGGAATGCCTAGGATGAGTGCCGCACGACCCAACGCATTGAATGTCGGAAAACCCTTTTTTTCATCATTTTCAAATTCACGCATGGATAAACATTCCTTTTGGTTAGACGCTGATAGAGCCACCTTGACTGAATATCCACGTCGTCACAACAATGGCGGCGCCCGCAGCAAAAACCCATAAGCCGATATGCAACAAATCCATCCAGGTCTTGCGACCACCTGCGCCTTCAAAAATGCACCATAGCACTGTGATACCGCACATGGTTCCGACAAAAATATAAATTCCGTCTCGAATGTTTTCTCCCATGCTATTGATTTCACTGGCAAAACCTTGGGCGATTACCAGAGGCGAAGCCAGCATTAGCGCCAGCGTGAAAGCGTACTCGGCCGATCGACGAAGTCTCGTCTTGTAAGCTGCTTTGGTGGATAGATGTGTCATCGTTATTTCCTTAAAATCAATCATGCAGAACAAAAAACACCCTCCAGGGTGTCATCAGGTAGAACAAAGAACGCAATTGGTTAAAACTGCTTTGTAGTGACTCTCAGGCGGATTTCCTCCTACGCTTTTGATTGAAAACCTCAGTGGCAAATATTGACGGTCAAAGATCGCGACAACGCCCGATCCCTATGGTTATATAAGGTTAAACAAGGTTAAAGGGCTCATAACTTGTTGAAAAAACTGGAGAATATCGACGTACTTGACGGTCAGAAATCTCAATTTTGACGGTCAAAGATCGCGGTTTCAGCGGTCAAACGTCGCAACGTTTGTGGATAAGTCAGCGGTCAAAGATCGCAGAATGACGGTCAAAAGTCGCAAAATGCCGAACATCAGGGGTTCTGCATGCCGGCTTTATGAGAAAAGTCGAATTTTCCCGTGACTTACTATGCTCGAATTGGGCAAAAATTGTGGTAATTGCGACTTTTGACCGCTGACTCGCATTTATTTTGACGGTCAGAAATCGCATCCCTGTCATTGAGATAACGACTTATCCACAGCATTGACGGTCAAAAGTCGCATATTCTTACAGGCCGCGTCACTCACATGGTCGAACTCGTGCGATCTTTGACCGCTGCTTTTAAGCAATGGATTTGATCTTTTTCTACAAAAATGTCGGCCACCAGGCCATAATTTTTGATCTCCTCACATTTAGCCCGCGCGAACGACCGGGCTCTTGAGGTGGAATCCATATCTACGCCACACAAACTCACAAAATTCTCGACACTCAGCGGCAGAGGCGTTTTATGTGAACTCACATAGTCGGCCAACCGGCGGGCCGCGGGTGACAGCTGTTTATACGCATCCCAGTTATGAGATGTGAACAGGTTCCCTGCGAACAACAGCATGATTTTGGGGTTCATCCGAGCATAGTAGGTGTGCTGATCCCCCTTCTCGTCATTCAGGCTGTCGTACTCAAGCATACTGAATGAACCACTTACCCCATAGGCTTTCTTATTCGTGACAAGCACTTCAGTGGCCCGCAAGCGGCTAATGCACTCTCGTAACCTCATATAGGCAGCACCACTGCGAGGCCAATTCAAATCTTGAAGTAACTGGGTCAGATTAAATTCGAACGTGTGCCCCAGATCGACATCTTTTGCATAATGCACCAAATGCATCCAGACCAGTTCGTCGTCGACCGCCCTCAGTTCAAACCCCGTATACAGAAATTCTACATCGTGCAGATCAAACAATTTGGTGCGCAGCATATTCTTACGAGGCTGTTTATTATTGCGGGCCGTAAATAGGGAGCTGCGACAATAATCGTTCGGCATGTGCCGTAGCTCCTCCCGGCCTCCAATCGCTGCGGGAAATTGAATCGCCAGTTGACTGCTACTTTGTAGATCAATGCCTTTTGACAATAAATAGTTCTTCCGATGTAATGCTTCTGCTTTATCCTGCAGCTTCTGCACTTGCGCAGGCAGTCGTTCTGTATGCATATTCACAGTAACCTCGTTTCTCTTAA
>JAFAGQ010000343.1 GCA_023422555.1 Pseudomonadota bacterium | reverse complement strand
GCTGACGCATGACGCAGGACAAAGACTCACAGTTGCGGGCTGAGCTGGAGAGCCTGCGAGACCAGATCAATGCGCACAACCATGCCTATCATGTCCTGGATGCGCCCACCGTCAGCGATACCGAGTTCGATGGCCTTATGCAGCGATTGCTGGCCATCGAGGCAGAACACCCTGAATGGGTAGATGCCAGTTCCCCTTCGCAGCGCGTCGGCAGCGCACCACTTCCATTTTTTGACAGTGTCCGTCACGCGGTACCCATGCTATCGCTGGGTAATGCTTTCAGTGGCGAGGAAGTTGCGGCTTTCGACAAGCGAGTCAGCGATGCATTGCGTGCAGCAGGACTGCTTGAGCCGGCGCAGCAAGTCGAATACAACTGTGAAGTCAAAATGGATGGCCTGGCCATCAGTATCCGCTATGAAAACGGCCGCCTGGTGCGCGCGGCAACGCGTGGTGATGGGTTCACAGGCGAAGACGTCACGGCCAATATCCGTACCTTGCGCTCGGTTCCGCTGACACTCACAGCCGGCTTTCCGGACGTGCTGGAAGTGCGCGGCGAAGTCCTGATGAACCGGGCAGACTTTGAAAAACTCAATAAACAGCAGGCGGCCGCTGGCGAGAAGACATTTGTTAATCCGCGCAATGCGGCGGCAGGCAGTTTGCGCCAGCTGGATCCTCGCCTGACCGCCAAACGCCCCTTGCGCTTTTTTGCCTATGGCTGGGGCGAGCTGGATGGCCTGAAGGCGCCGCTGCCATTGACGCACTCGGGCATGCTTGACTGGTTATCGTCGCTGGGTTTGTCTGTTGGTAAATACCGAAAGACCGTCAAAGGTGCCGATGCACTCATGGCTTTCTACGAAGAGATAGGCAGCTCGCGCGACAGCCTGCCGTTCGATATCGATGGCGTAGTCTATAAAGTCAATTCCCTCAAAGCTCAGACCGAACTCGGCTTTGTGTCGCGTGCGCCTCGGTTTGCCCTGGCTCACAAGTTTGCAGCGGAAGAGGCCACCACAACGCTGCTGGATATCGAGGTGCAGGTTGGCCGCACCGGTGCAATTACGCCGGTTGCGCGGCTGGCACCGGTTTTTGTTGGCGGCGTTACCGTTACCAATGCCACGTTGCATAACGAAGATGAAATCCGACGCAAGGATGTGCGAATCGGCGATACGGTGGTTGTGCGAAGGGCAGGAGATGTGATCCCGGAAGTGCTCAGACCCGTACTGGAAATGAGACCTGCCGATGCCGTTGAATTTGTCATGGTCAGCGAATGCCCCGTCTGTGGTTCGGCGGTTGAACGCCTGCCGGATGAAGCCGTGACACGCTGTACGGGCGGCCTGTTCTGCGCGGCTCAGCGCAAGCAGAGCCTGTTGCATGCTGCCGGACGCAAGGCCCTGGATATCGAAGGCCTTGGAGAAAAGCTGGTGGACCAGCTGGTGGATATGGACTGGGTCCGTTCCATTGCCGATCTGTATACCCTGTCAGCCGAGAAGCTGATGGGGCTGGAACGCATGGGCCGAAAGTCAGCGGAAAACCTCATTGCCGCCATTGAAGCCAGCAAGCATATAGAACTCTCAAGAATCATATACGCGCTGGGGATACGGCATGTTGGGGAAACCACTGCCCGGGATCTGGCAAGGCATTTTGGTTCGCTGGACGCCCTTATCGCCGCAGACGAAAACGCCTATCTGCAGGTGTCCGACGTTGGGCCTGTCGTGGCCGAATCGTTGCGCGCTTTTTTTGCGGAACCGCATAATATCGCCGTGCTGGAAGCGTTGCGGGCGGCAGGCGTCACCGTAAAGCTGCCCGAGTCCGTGAAAAGTACCGTCCTGCAGGGCAAGACCTTTGTGCTGACCGGCACGCTGCCAACCATGACGCGAGATGAAGCAGGCAAGCTGATTATGGAAGCCGGTGGCAAAGTCAGCGGCAGTGTCTCAAAGAAAACCAGCTACGTGGTGGCCGGCGAAGAGGCCGGCAGCAAACTGGAGAAGGCCCGCGAACTGTCCGTGACCGTACTGGACGAAGACGGCCTGATGGCGCTGCTCAAAGGTGAAACAGAATAACCACAGGCCTGGCGCTTTCTACGCGCTTGCAAAAACAACCCCCCGAAACAGTGATCTCCTGAATTGGCAATGCCATATCGGAGAATGCTGTAACGGGGGGTTGTTATTTTGACGACTGCTCTGTCCCAGCGGCCCTGTCTGAGCTGTCATAAGGGGGCTTGCGAATAGGGCCGCCGAAAGGGGCAGTTGTCCTGCGCATGGATCATTCCTGCGAATGATCCATGTCAGTCTGTCTTACTGCTTGGGAGCCTCTGCGGGTGCAGCTTCAGCTGGTTTGTCACCCGCTGCAGGCGCGGCTGCTTCAGATTTTTCAATCTTGGCTTCGTCACGCAGTTTTTTCATCTGTTCCTGCAGAGATTGCTGGCTCAGCATCTGGCTGATTTGTGGTTTGGCTTCTTCCAGAGTAGGTACCTTCACGGGACGTGAGTCGGTCACTTCAATGATGTGCCAGCCAAACTGGCTTTTCACAGGTTTATCCAGCAATTGTCCTTTCTTGGCTGATTTTACAGCTGACGCAAATTCAGGAACGTAGTTCTCGGCAGGTGCCCAGCCCAGATCGCCACCGTTTTTGCCACTGCCAGGGTCAATCGAGTTTTTCTTGGCTGCATCAGCAAAACTGATTTTCTTGGCCTTGATGTCTTTCAACAGTTTGTTGGCTGCTGTTTCGTCTTTCACCAGGATATGTTTGACCTGGTACTCGTTTTCGCCGGCAGACTGCTGTTTGAACTCGTCATAGGCTTTTTTGATGTCGTCATCACTGACAGGATGGGTTTTAGCCCAGTCGCGCATCATCGCACCAATCAGGATTTCCTGACGGGCATTTTCAATGGCGAACTGAACCTCAGGTTTCTTGTCCACGCCTTGCTTTTCCGCTTCCTGAGACAGTACGGCACTGTTGATCAGCTGTTCCGTGATCTGTTCGCGCAGTGCGGGACTGTCGGTCGCGCCACGTGCAATCAGCGTTTTCACTGCCGTATCTACCTGGTCTTTGGTAATTTCTTTACCATTCACAGTGGCCACGTTCTGGGCCAGAGCCGGTACAGTCATGGCGCAAGTTACAGCGAGTAAAATAAAACGTTTCATAGTCTTCCTTTTGGTTAAGAAATTGGTTGGGTCTGTATAGACAGCGCATGTATGGGATAGGGAATCAAATCGTTCAGTGCATCGTACACGAGTCGTTGACTGGCAATGCGCGATAGTCCATTGAATCGCGCAGAACGGATGGTGACACGATAATGGCCGGCGCCATTGCTGGCTCCCGCATGTCCACGATGCAGATGTGAGTCGTCTTCAATGTCCAGCTGCTGTGGTTCAAGCGCGGCCAGACGCTGCCGGATCAGTTCAACGCGATCGATTTCAGTCATTGGATTTCTCCGGCAACGAGTTGCTTTGCGATGCCGTTGGCACTTCCTGCATATGGCGGCCAAGCCAGACCGACTGAGCGATGGCAAAAATCACCAGCAGAATCATCATGCCAAACGCCTTGAAGGTTACCCACTGATCCTGCGTGAAATGCCCCGAGAACGCGACATACAGATTCAGCAGACCGGCGAACAGAAAAAAACCAGCCCAGGTATCGGAAAGCCGATCCCAGATGCGATCCGGCAGGTTCATTTGTTCACCCAGCAACTTGCGCATCATGTTTTTCTTCATCAGCCACCGTGAACCGATGAGAATGACGGCAAACAGCCAGTAAAGGACGGTGGGTTTCCATTTAACAAATGTATCGTCATGCAATAAGATGGTCGCACCACCGAAAACGCCAATAATAATGACGTTCATCCAGTTGATGGCTTCAATGCGACGACCGCGCATTTTCAGCCAGACCAGCTGCAGCACACTGCATAGGATGGCAACCTTGGTGGCTACATAAATGTCCGCGAACTTGAACGCAATAAAGAACAGAACAAGCGGGAAAAAATCGAAAAGGAGCTTATTCATTCTTCAGGATCAAAGCGCAGGGAAAG
>JAFAGQ010000334.1 GCA_023422555.1 Pseudomonadota bacterium | reverse complement strand
ACCCAGCCGAAAAGGGTGACAGTTTGATCAAGCTGATCAAGGCTGACTTGACCGGTATAGCAGGTACGCATGAATAATGCTCCGAGAATCTTTAACTTTTGAATAAATGCTGAGGCCGGCGCAGATCGCACAGGCTGTGCAACTGCGCCAGGAGGCGACACGATCAGGCCGCGCTGCCTTCAGACGAGGATTTGGCAGGGGCTGGCGCTGCCGGGGCAGCAGCGTCTGAGCCGCTGTCTGATTTGCTTTTACCGGCACCCTGGCCCGTATTGCCCTGATTACCGCCGCCACGGAAGTCTGTCACATACCAGCCGGAGCCTTTGAGCTGAAAACCGGCAGCAGTGACCTGCTTGGAAAACGTTTCCTGTCCGCACTCAGGACAGGTGGAAAGCGGTGCATCCGACATTTTTTGCAGCACATCTTTGGCATGGCCGCAGGCGCTGCATTTATATGCATAAATAGGCACAACGAACTCGCAAAAAAATCAGGGGGAGGTGAATGGGAAAGCCAATAGCGGGACGTATCCCCAAATTAACCCCTTATTTTATCGCAATTTACAGGCCTGTATTTCCCAGAAGTTGCACCGGCAACAAAAACATGGCTGCCGCAACCAGCGTGGGTATCAACGCTGCCAGGAACAGATATTTGGGCGAAATGGCTTCGTCCGGAAAACATTCCTTGAGGATGGCAAATCCGGCAGGATTGGGTGCATTGGCAATGACGGTCAGACCACCGCCTGTGACCGCCCCTGCTACAAGCATATAACGCCAGACCTCGTTGGTGCCTTCCACCAGCGAACCCAGATAGGTGAGCGCAGCGTTGTCGGTGATAGCGGTAAGCGCGGTGGCACCCCAGTACAGCAGCGTAGGCGACAGGCCTGCCAGCAGATCCTGCAGCCACCATTGCTGCATGCCGCCCAGCACAATAAGGCCGGCCAGAAAGAAAGCCACCATGAGGGCTTCCTTGATCATGAGCCTGTCCTGATAACGCTCATAAGCCGTGCAATAGCCCACAAAAAGCATCATCAGACCCATGAAAATGGCGGGATGATGAGAAAAAATCACAATGCAGGCAAGAAACACCAGATGAATCAGAATCACAATCCAGGGAATGGACGCACGTGGCGCTTCGCCACCTGCTCTGGCCTGCTCTTTGGCATGTTCACCCGCAAGCAGCAGTTCGCGACGCATCAGAAATGTGAGGACGCCGGCATTGATAACAACTGCCAGCGCTGCTTTCCAGCCAAAGTGGGTTGCCATGAAAAGCGTGTCCCAGCCAAAGGAATGAGCAACCATCAGCACAGGTGGCGCCGCATAAGAAGTGAGCACGCCGCCAATGGAGACGTTGACGAACAGCACGCCTACCGTCATGTACTTGTAGCGGGTGTGACTGCTGTGATCGAAAAACGCACGCTTGAGCAGCAGCGCTGCCAGGGTCATTGCAGCAGGTTCGGTAATGAACGAGCCGGCCAGCGGCACAAGGATCAGCGTGAGCAGAAAAGTGGCAACGGCAGTGGGCAGCGGTATGACGCGCGCCAGATAACTGACTACGTTACCGACCAGCACCAGTATCGGACGGCTGGCCGCCACCACCATAATGGCAAAAACAAACAGTGGCTCGGTGAAATTGCGCGAGTCCATGTACTTGACGGCGCTGTCCAGCCCGCCGGTGACGCCCATGAAGATGATCAGGATGGCGGCCCACAGGCCGAACACGGCCTCCACCTCGGAAAAGGCATGCCACAACCCCGAATGTGGTCCGCCCCGATGAGCGCGGCGGGCAAAAAATGGCACGGAAAACGTGTGCACAATGGCAATCGCAAACAGCACCGTTGCGATCAATTCAATCTGATCGGGCATTCTGATCCTTTATGGGCATTCAATTCGATGCGGGGATTTTAAGGACAGGCTGATGGCATTTCAATTCGTAAACACCAAATAAGGGTTTGTCTGTGCGTAGCGCAAGCCCGCAAGCCCGCAAGCTTGCCGTTCGCAATATGGGAGCACGCAATAACGGCAAGTTAGTGTGCAGCGCGAGCGCACATGAAACCAGCGGTTATTCTCCTGCACATTTATTTGCGCGCCTTCAGCCAGACATCACAAAGCGCCTGCATGCCAGCTCTGTCTTCTTCGGTAAATCGTTCTGGTCGAGGACTGTCCACATCCCACACCCCAATCAGTTCGTCGCCTTTGAACAGAGGAATGACGATTTCTGATCGTGAGGCGGAATCGCATGCAATATGACCTGGAAAGGCGTTTACGTCGGGAACCAATTGGGCTTCGAGTGTCGCTGCCGCCGTCCCGCAAACGCCTTTGCCCAGCGCAATGCGCACGCAGGCGATCTTGCCCTGAAAGGGCCCGAGCACCAGCTCGCGACCGTCATAAAAGTAGAAACCCGCCCAGTTCAGATCCGGAACTGTGTGATAGACCAGCGCAGCCAGGTTGGCGGCATTGGCAATCTGATCCGGCTCCCCGTCAAAAAGAGCACTGGCCTGGGAGACCAGCGTGTCGTACATGGCGGGAACGGATTCAAAACCCTGGGAATTGTCGAAACTGAACATGGGTAGCGGTGTGACTTACAAAAAAGTTGAAAAAATCAAATAGGCAATAAAGGATTGTAGCCACAAGCATCGAACGTTAAGGCCAAAATCACGACTGCCATGAAAGGAAATGGCCGGACAGGAACCAACCGAAAATAACAAGATCTCACGGAAATTACCCGGTCCGCGTTCGATTGCCGCCCCGACCGGGCAAAACCTTTAAAATTGCCTTTTTCGTCGCCTCGACGCAAACCTTAAGCCCGACACTGTTACACCTATGGCCAGCACGAATCCCGATCTGAACGACATCCGCCACAATGACTGGGTAGAACATTATCTGCCCCGGTCCTGGCGTCCTTATGCGCGCCTGTGTCGTCTGGACCGCCCCGTGGGCACCTGGCTCACACTGTTACCTTGCATTGCCGCGCTGATTCAGGCGCAATATGGCATTCCTACCCTGCTGCGGTTTGTCGTGTTCTGCCTGGGCGCCCTGCTGATGCGCAGCGTGGGCTGCACCATCAATGACATTTGCGACCGCAATTTCGACAAACATGTTGAGCGCACGCGCTTTCGTCCTCTGACCAGCGGACAGATCACTCTGAAGCAGGCCATTGTCTTTCTGATTGCCCAGCTGGCCGTCGCCGCCCTGCTGCTCTTTTTCATCAACAGCTACAGCCGCTGGCTTGCCCTTGCTCTGGTGCCGCTGGTCTTCATCTATCCGCTGTGCAAGCGCTTCACATACTGGCCCCAGCTCGTGCTTGGCATCGCCTTTAACTGGGGGATGCTGATGGCCTGGTCGGATACTCAGAACACTGTGCCGCTGGCCGCCGTCCTGATGTGGCTGGGCGCGGTGACCTGGCAAATTGGCTACGATACCATTTACGCCTACACAGATATGAAGGACGATGAACAGCTGGGTCTGCGCTCCACCGCTCTGCGCTTCCGTGATCAGGGACTGATCTGGCTTATTGGCTTTTATGCGGCCACCGTTGTATTGTGGACCATTCCAGGCATCATGCTGGGCTTTGGCTGGCTGTACTATGTGTTTATGGTGGCGATCGCCGTGCACTTTTACTGGCAGCTTTCCACCTTTGATCTGCAAAAGCCGGATCGCAGTTTTGCGCTGTTTCGCGCCAATATCTGGACTGGCAGCCTGCTGGTGGCGGGTTCGCTGGGGGGCACGCTGTTGCAAACCGTGGGTTAACCCCCAATTCACCACTATAATTAATCAAAAATAACTCCCTGAAAATCCACTGGTTAACCCTTTTCCAAAAGGGTTAACCCTAATATTCTTTTTTCAGCGGATTCGGTACGCTCAACGTCATTCACCCAACCCTCATTCGAGTTGCACATGGCTACGACTACCACGCTCGGCATCAAGGTCGATCCGGACCTGAAAAATCGCCTTCAATATCACGCAGATAAACTGAACTGTACGCCTCACTGGCTGCACAAGCAGGCACTGCTGACTTACCTGGATCAGATTGAACGCGGAATGACGCCAGACGAATTGCGTCACCTGACGCCTGGCAGCAGCGATAACGACAGCGCCGTCGTGCCGGCTGGCGACAGCCGCAAGCCGCCATTCTATGAATTCGGTCAGGATGTGCAGCCGCAATCGGTGCTGCGTGCAGCAATCACCTCTGCCTACCGCCGCCCCGAACCGGAATGTGTTCCCTTGCTGCTGGATCAGGCAGCCATAGTCAAACCGGAACAGACGCGCGAACTGGCTCTGAAACTGGTCAAATCACTGAAAGACAAGAGCCCCGGTGGCGGCGTGGAAAGCCTGATTCAGGAATTTGCCCTGTCCAGCCAGGAAGGCGTGGCCCTGATGTGTCTGGCCGAAGCGCTGCTTCGCATTCCTGACAGAGCCACACGCGATGCATTGATCCGTGACAAAATCAGTCATGGCGACTGGAAATCCCATATGGGTAGTTCCCCTTCCCTGTTTGTCAACGCCGCGACGTGGGGCCTGATGCTGACCGGCAGACTGGTCGCCGTTAACAGCGAGCAGAATCTGTCCAAAGCGCTCACGCGCATGATTGCCAAAGGCGGTGAGCCGCTGATCCGTCAGGGCGTGAACATGGCCATGCGCATGATGGGCGAACAGTTCGTGTCCGGTCAGACCATTTCATCCGCCCTGGCCAACAGTCGCAAGTTCGAAGCCGAGGGCTTCCGCTACAGCTACGACATGCTGGGTGAAGCGGCTACCACAGCAGCCGATGCCCAGCGCTATTACGAATCCTACGAACAGGCCATTCACGCCATCGGCAAGGCCTCTGGCGGCCGCGGCATTTACGAAGGTCCCGGGATTTCCATCAAACTGTCAGCCCTGCACCCACGCTACAGCCGCGCACAGCGCGAGCGTGTCATCAGCGAACTATTGCCTCGTCTGGTTTCCCTCACAAGGCTCGCCCGTTCCTACGATATTGGTCTGAACATCGATGCCGAAGAAGCGGACAGACTGGAACTGTCGCTGGACCTGCTGGAGGCGCTGTGCGCCACGCGGGAATTTGAAGGCTGGAACGGCATTGGCTTTGTCATCCAGGCTTACCAGAAACGGGCGCCGTTTGTGATTGACTACGTCATCGATCTGGGGCGGCGTACGCGACATCGTCTGATGATCCGCCTGGTCAAAGGCGCTTACTGGGATACGGAGATCAAGCGCGCCCAGCTCGATGGGCTCGAAGGCTATCCCGTGTATACGCGCAAGGTCTACACCGATGTGTCCTATCTGGCCTGCGCCCGCAAGCTGCTGGCAGCACCCGATGCCGTATACCCACAGTTTGCCACCCACAATGCCCAGACGCTTTCTGCCATTTACCATCTGGCAGGCAGCAATTATTACCCGGGTCAGTACGAGTTCCAGTGTCTGCATGGCATGGGTGAACCGCTGTATTCGGAAGTGGTGGGCAGCAAAAAACTCAACCGCCCATGCCGGATCTACGCCCCCGTCGGCACGCATGAAACCCTGCTGGCCTATCTGGTTCGTCGTCTGCTGGAAAACGGCGCCAACACGTCTTTTGTCAACCAGATCGGGGACGAAAGCATCGATATCAACACCCTGATTGCCAACCCCATCGAAGTAGCCAGCGCGATTCAGCCGCTGGGTGCGCCGCACGATAAAATCCCGCTGCCCCGTGATCTGTATAACATTGACGGCGAACCGGGACGTCGCAACTCCAGTGGCATCGACCTGAGCAACGAACATCGCCTGGGTTCACTGGCCGCTGCCCTGCTTAACGGCGCCACTCAACCGTGGCTGGCTGCGCCTACGCTTTATGAGCCTTCCGATGACGAAGACAAGGCCGCCAGACGCAAACCCATGCTCAACCCCGCGGATCATCGCGATGTGGTGGGCGAAGTCATTGAAGCCACGCAAGAGGATGTCACTCAGGCCGTGGACGCTGCTGTTGCCATGGCACCCATCTGGCAGGCCACACCAGTGGAAGACCGTGCAAAAGCCTTGCGCCGCGCCGCGCAGTTGCTGGAGTCCCGCATGCAGCCTCTGCTGGGTCTGATCGTTCGTGAGGCCGGCAAGTCATTACCCAACGCCATTGCGGAAGTGCGCGAGGCCGTGGATTTTCTGCGTTACTACGCGGATCAGATCGAGGACAACTTCAGCGAAGACCGTCATCGTCCCCTGGGACCGGTGCTGTGTATCAGCCCGTGGAACTTCCCGCTGGCTATCTTCACAGGACAGGTCAGTGCCGCGCTGGCTGCCGGCAATACCGTTCTGGCCAAACCCGCGGAGCAGACACCTCTGATCGCGGCCCAGGCGGTTGCCATCCTGCACGAAGCCGGCATTCCGAAAGAAGCGGTACAACTGCTGCCCGGTCAGGGAGAAACCGTGGGAGATCAGCTGGTTTCGCATCCCGCGATTCGCGGTGTGATGTTTACCGGGTCAACAGACGTGGCACGTATCATCGCCGGCAAACTGGCTGGTCGCCTGGACAATCATGGTCATCCCATCCCGCTGATTGCCGAGACGGGCGGACAAAACGCCCTGATTGTGGATTCATCTGCCCTGGCTGAACAGGTTGTTTACGATGTGCTCAATTCCGCCTTCGATTCGGCCGGCCAGCGCTGCTCTGCCCTGCGCGTGCTGTGCATTCAGGAAGACGCGGCAGATCATGTCCTGAACATGATCAAGGGTGCCATGAAGGAACTGTCCGTGGGCTGCCCGGACCTATTGTCGACCGATGTGGGTCCCGTGATCGATGAACAGGCTCGCCAGATCATCGAACGCCATATCCTGAAAATGCGCCAGTCCGGCCATGCGGTTGAACAGCTGCCGCTGGATCGCACCACAGAAAACGGCACCTTTGTCTCACCTGCCCTGATCGAACTGAATGACATCAGCGAACTGGAACGCGAAGTCTTTGGTCCCGTGCTGCACGTGATCCGTTACAAGCGCGCCGAACTGGATGCACTGATCGACAAAATCAATGCCACCGGCTACGGTCTGACCTTTGGCATCCATTCGCGTATCGACGAAACCATTGGCCGCGTGTGCGATCGCATTCATGCCGGCAATATTTATGTCAACCGTAATATTGTGGGTGCCGTGGTGGGTGTACAGCCCTTTGGCGGCCAGGGACTGTCAGGCACCGGCCCCAAAGCCGGCGGACCGCTCTATCTGTATCGCCTGCTGTCTGAGGGGAATGATGATATGCCGCGCGGCATCGATCTTCCCGGGCTGAATCCGGCTGGCACGGCGTTGCCCGGTCCTACCGGCGAGACCAATGTCTATCGTCTGGTACCAAGAGGAACGATTCTGGCCTGGCCTGCGTCAGCCGATGGCGCCCGCCTGCAGCTCGAACAGATTCTGGAAACCGGCAACCGCGCTCTGTTTGTTGAAGCACCATCGGTGCGCGACTGGGTAGAGGCAGCAGTGCCGGCAGACAAGCGCGCCCGCGTTGAGTATGTCGCTGCGGACAAGGTTGCGCAGGCGGCGTTTGATGCTGTCGTGTTTGAAGGGGATGGCGATACGCTGCGACAACTGAACCTCGACCTGGCGGCCAGAAAAGGCCCCATCATCATCGCCCAGGGTCTGCAGTCAGATGAAATTGTTCATGGCCAGCGCTACGCTTTGAGTGGTCTGGTCCATGAACAGAGCATCAGCACCAACACGGCCGCTGCCGGCGGTAACGCCAGTCTGATGACCATCGCCTAAGGTTGATCACTGCGGGGCGGAGGCAGCAGCCTGCGTTCCCGGTGCATCCTGTGATTCGGAAGTCGCTGGTGTTTCAGAAGCAGCCGGCGCTTCCGAAGCCGTTGGTGTACCTGTAGCGGCGGGCGGCTCTGAAGTATCAGGCGTTTCTGTAGCGGCCTGATTGCCGCTGGCAGGGGTCGCTTCTGCTGCAGGCGGCTCCGGATTGGGAGAAGCCGGCACGGCGGAAGCGGGCACAGCGCCTGGATCACTGGCCGGCGGCAGGTTAGGTCCGCGTTTAATATCTGCCTGGGCCATATCAATCAGATCCTGACCGATTCTGTCGGACCAGTTCTGCTGCACGCTCATGGCCGCATTTTTGAAAGCGGCTTTTTGTTCGGGCGTCAGCGTTGTGACTTCAACGCCGGACTTCGCCAGTTCCTGCGCCGTTTTCTGGACAGTATCCGAGGCAGCCTGTGCAGTCAGGATCGGTGCAGTTTCCTGAACCGCCTGTTCCGCGGCTTCACGCACGCGCTGCTGATCGGCTTTGGACCAGTTATTCCATACATTCTTGTTCACTGCAATGAAGATCGGATCTGCGGGATAGTCCCAAAGCGTCAGATACTTCTGGCCCAGTTCGTTGAATTTGAATCCGGTGAAGACAGATAGCGGATTGTCCTGGCCATCGATGGTTTTCTTCTCCAGGGCATCAGCCACGCCATTCAGATTCATCTGCACGGGTGCCGCCCCCATTGCCTTGAAAAAATCCATAAAGAGCGGCAGACCTACCACCCGAACGCGCATGCCCTTCAGATCAGCAGGCGCCTGCACAGGACGCAGCGCATTGCTCAGCTGCCGATAGCCTGAGGAACCCCAGGCCAGAGTCACAATGCCGGCCTTGTCCATATTGTCACGTATGACTTTACCTACCTGGCCACGAATCAGTGCGGCGGTCCCATCAATATTGGGGATGAAAAAAGGCAGTGAGAAAATGGAGAGAGCACGGAACTGACCGGACCAGTTACTGGCCGAAGCAACGGCCATATCGGCGACTCCCTGGCGCATTGCCGTTGCCTCCCGGGTCTGCTCACCCTTGATCAGCGAAGCATTGGGATACATACGGATGTTAACGCGCCCTTCGGTCTTTTCCATGACCAGTTCGCGCCACCGTTTGGCAGTGCGGCCAATGACGATGCGTTCATCCGACACAAATGACAGCGAATATTCAGGCTTGTAACCGCCCGCACTCTGCGCAATTGCCGAAGGAGTGTGCATCAGCATGGCCGCTGCCGCACAGGCTCCCGGAAGAATGATCCTGCGCAAAACTCCAATTTTCATTCTGTGCAAATCCC
>JAFAGQ010000314.1 GCA_023422555.1 Pseudomonadota bacterium | reverse complement strand
CTTTGCGAACGATGGGTGAACGGATCAGGTAATCAGACACTTTCGGTGGATCACCCCAAACGATATTCAGAATGCCTTTGGGCAGGCCGGCGTCGTGGAAAATGCGGGCAATGGCCATGACGGCGCTTGGTGCATCTTCCGGTCCTTTCAGAATGATGGTGCAACCGGCGCCAATGGCTGCTGAAATTTTGCGGATGGCCTGATTGAACGGGAAGTTCCACGGTGTGAACGCGGCGCAGACGCCGATAGGCTCACGCACGACCAACTGACGCACAGCAGGATTGCGCGGCGGGATCACACGACCATAAATGCGACGGCATTCCTCTGCGTGCCAGTCGCAGTGATCGGCGCAGCTGACGATTTCGCCCACGGCTTCGGCCAGAGGCTTGCCCTGGTCGCGTGTCAGATTCAGACCGATGTCCTGGGCGCGCTCGCGGGCCAGCTCGGCTGCCTTGCGCAGGATCGCAGAACGATCCATGGCATTGCTGTGTTTCCAGGTCTGGAATGCACGATCGGCGGCCTGCAGGGCGCGGTCCAGATCTGCTTCACTGGCGTGCGGCAGTTGTGCGAGTACCTCGCCTGTTGCCGGGTTCACCACATCCTGTGTGACGCGTCCATCTCCTGACAAAAACTCACCATCAATGTAAAGACTGAGTGCTTCATACTGGCTCATTGCGTAGTTCCTACTTCTGCCTGGCGGTTTCTCAAAGTTTGCATACTGTTTTGCCGTATTTGATCGAGCGTGCTCGTCGGGGTGATCGCCTGAGGATCCAGCAGACAATGCAACAAAGCTGGTTTCCCACTGGCCACTGCTCGCTCAAACGCCGGGCCAAATTGCTCTGTCGTTTCCACCCGTTCGCCGTGACCACCAAATGCGATCGCATAGGCTTTAAAGTCAGGATTCTTCAGCGTTGTGGCTATTACGCGCCCAGGATAATGCATTTCCTGATGCATCCGGATCGTGCCATAGATTCCATTATCAAACACCAGAAAAATGATATTTAGGCCATATTGCACAGCCGTTGCAAATTCTTGTCCGTGCATGAGGAAACAGCCATCGCCAGAAATGCTTATGACTTGTCGGTCTGGAGTTAGACGCTTTGCACATACGGCCGCCGGCACGCCATAGCCCATTGAGCCCGAAGTCGGTGCAAGCTGTGAATTGTAGGCGGTATAGCGATGAAAGCGGTGCACCCAACCGGAATAATTGCCGGCGCCATTTGTCAAAATGGCATCCCGATCCAGATGATCCGCCAGGTATCGCATGATTCGGCCCATTTGAAGCGGGCCAGGAATGGTCACCGGGTCCGGGTTACTCCACGCTTCATATTGCTCCCGCAGCGTTTGCGTACTTTGCTTCCAGCCGTCGAACTCCGATCTCGCATTCGTTCCCTGTCGACAAGCATAAAGAAATTGTCCGGGGCTGGCATTAATCGCGAGGTGCGCCTGATAAACGCGGTTCAATTCCTGGGAATCAGGATGTACATGAATAAGAGTCTGGGTTGGGACCGGGATATTCAGCAACCTATAGCTTTGCGAAGCGACTTCAGACATTCGTCCGCCCAGCAACAATATGACATCTGCGTGTTTAGCGTAATCAAGCAATTGCGGATTGATGCCCAGCCCGATATCTCCAACATAACAGGGATGATCCGCAGAAAACAAATGCTGACGGCGAAACTCTACGCTCACCGGCAAATGCAGTTCTCCTGCCCACTTGCTGATGTCGCTCACGGCTGACTCACTCCAACGCGAACCACCAAGGATCACCAGCGGTCGTCGCGCCTGCGTCAAGATGCTCCAGAAACGCTCCATTTCCTTTAATGGAGGAGCGGTATCTACTGGCTCTACTCGCGGTGCGTCGCATACGTCGGCAACGTCGACCAGCATATCTTCAGGTAAGGCTATAACCACAGGCCCGGGACGCCCGGACATGGCGACATGGAATGCTCGTGAAACCAGCTCGGGTATACGGTCAGCATCGTCAATTTCCGTGGTCCATTTGGTCTGATCATGAAAGACGGATTTATAGTCGATTTCCTGAAATGCTTCGCGCTCGCGCATTCCCTTTTCTATCTGCCCTACAAAAACAATAAGTGGCGTCGAATCCTGCTTAGCGATATGGATACCTGCAAATGCATTCGTTACGCCCGGACCGCGGGTCACCATGCAGATTCCCGGGCGACCGGTCAATTTTCCGTAAGCTTCAGCCATCATTGCAGCGCCACCTTCCTGACGGCAAACCGTCACTTGTATACCTGAATCGACCAGCGCATCAAGTACGGCAAGATAGCTTTCGCCGGGCACACAGAATACGTGGTCGACGCCCTGACTGCGCAATTGAGCAACCAGGATTTCCCCGCCAGAGCGGGATCGCTTTATATTTGTCATATGAAATTAGAGTTCAGAATGGAGCTACAGAAAGAGTATCGGGAATTAATTAATCTTTATGCCAAGATTGGAAATGACCTTGTTCCAGCGTGCAATCTCCGATTCCACGTAGGCTGATGACTGCTCACGGGTTCCCGGCTTGCCCGTTGCTCCAAACTCAGCCAGCTGTTTGGTGAAAGAAGGACTCTTGATGATTTCATTGATGGCATTATTGAGCTCGTCCAGCTTGTCGCCAGCGGTCTTCGCTGGGGCAACTACGGCAAACCAACTTGAAACATTAAAGTCCGGATAACCTTTTTCCGCCATCGTCGGCAACTGCGGTAAACCCTCGAAACGTCGCGGAGTCGTAATCGCCAAGGGGCGTAGCGCCTGGCTTTTGATATGAGGCAGCATTACCGCAATATTATCGAACATCATTTCAACCCGGCCTGCGATCAAATCGGAAAGTGCTGCCGAACTCCCCTTATAGGGCACGTGCAGGATATCGACAGCTGCTTCACTTTTATAGATTTCTCCGGCCAGATGTTGCCCCGTTCCAGGGCTGGCCGATGCAAAGTTGACTTCACCCGGATGTTTTTTTAGATAAGCTGTAAGTTCTTCTAACGATTTGACCGGTAGTTTAGGATTAACCACTAGCACATATGGCGAAGTCGCCACCATAGATACGACACTGAAATCCTTGCGGGTGTCGAAAGTCAAATTACTGTACAACGATGCATTGGTCGCGTGAGTGCTGGCAACAAACAGCAAGGTGTTGCCATCGGGTGCGGCACGGGCAACCGACGAGGCTGCAATATTACCGCTTGCGCCCGGTTTGTTCTCGACCACAAATTCGCGGTGCATGCGGGTTGACAATTCGTTTGCCAACGCACGCGCGATAACATCGGTGGTCCCGCCGGGAGGGAATCCGACCATTATTCGAACTGGGGTCTGTGCCTGCGCTGTTGCACAGGCGAGTAAAGTCAGCGCCGTACACGTTATTGCTCGTAGTAAGCTTGATGCGCGAGTGAGTATTATTTTCATCAGTCTCCTGCCTTTTTTGGTATTGAAAATTATTATGAGCCAAGTTTAAAAACGGGTAGTGTCATCAAAGTGAAGGCCACTACTCGTCGTATTTACATCTAGTCGTGTAGAGTAGAGAGTTCCTTCTGCAGGTCTTTATTAGCAGCTGCCTTTTGTCGATCCAACCCTGCATTCTCGTCTTCATAACGACCGAAATAGTCACCCATCGTAGACGTGCGCAACATATGACGAATCTCAGAACGATCAAAATCGCCAACTGCCAGATGTGTGAGGCAGCGGTTATCCCACATTACTAAGTCACGCAACGACCAACGATGCCGATAGACAAATTTCGGCGAAACGGAGTGCTCGGACAAAAATTTGATAATCGGCGCACTCTCGGCCTCGGTCATACCGACAAAACGCCGGGTCCGCGGATTCACATACAATGCTTTACGCTTGGACTCTGGGTGTACTCGCACTGCCGGATGAATAACTGGAGGATTCAGCCTCGCAAATTCCGCTACGATCTCTGGTGGACGCTTCGCGGTGATCAGATTCACATCGTGAACCGCTTCTCTTTCGTCTAAGAATTGTTGTAGTACTGGAGAGAGCGTGTCGTAAGCATCGTACATGTTAGCGAACATCGTGTCTCCACCAATCGAGGGCTTTTCGACACAGTAAACAAGCGTCGCCTTGGCCGGGCGAATGGTATACGACAAGTCTGTATGCCAATTCTGACCGCCTGTCGAGCCAGGCGGAATTTTTCCGTCAATCGGTTTGTTCGAAAGCATAAAGATTTCATCGTAATTGGGATGACGGTTGAAGGGTTGGCTAGCAAAATTGTCCAATTCACCGAAATGTCTACTGAATGCCAACAAAGTCTCTGGCCCCAAATCCTGATTGGGGAAAACGAGAACCTGATATTCCGCCCACGCATCCAAAATAGTATTTTTCTGCTTCTCATTCAAAGGTTTGGAGAGGTCTATGCCGGTGACCTGAGCTCCGAGAGAATAACCTACTGGTTTTACAATGATTTCCGTCATTTAAGTCTCCATAATCCTGCAATTCGAGTTGCGATGGAATAATCTTATTATGTTTTTTGTATTTTGTCGACATTTAATGTCGCAATATATACTGGTTTTTGTGCGTAATGCATTCTCTACACAGTAGAATGTCCATTACTCACGGGTTAAAGGAAAAACGAAATGCAAAATCAAGAAGCTTATTTTCAAAATGAAGCGA
Organism: Pseudomonadota bacterium; assembly: GCA_023422555.1. Classification (GTDB taxonomy): domain Bacteria; phylum Pseudomonadota; class Gammaproteobacteria; order Burkholderiales; family Burkholderiaceae_B; genus Advenella. Next base: position 10,617 of record JAFAGQ010000314.1, on the reverse strand, counting down.
TTCAGATAGGTCGGCATGCAAAAACTCTTCCTGAACAGGTAGCAGAACACTTGATGAAAGCAATCCAAGAAGGAATAATTGAGCCAGGCGAACGTATGAAGGAAGAAACTTATTCTGAGCGGTTTGCCGTCAGTCGAAGTACGATTCGCGAAGCAATGTCTCTTCTGGAAAAGCGAGGGGTCGTTGAACGCATTCCGCGATACGGAGTACGAGTCACTGCCTATGATCCGCGTGAAATTGAACATATATTCCTGATTCGATCGCAATTGCTCGGTTTGGCAGCAAATCAAGTTGCAAAATCGCACTCTGCAGATGTTAAGGATCAGCTCGTGGCTGGCGTCGACCAACTCAGGCAACTTTCTCTCGATGCCAAAACCAAACCGGTGGACTACATGGAAATTTCCGTGCATATGCAACGGATCCTGATGGCAGCCAGTGGAATCAAGATGCTTCATAGTATGTATGAAGCGTTGAGCGACCAGGCGTTGTGGCGCTTTGCGATTCGAGAGAAGGCCATCAGTTTTCTGACGCAAAAGCGTCGTAAACAGTCTGCAGCAGATTGGGACAAGGTAGTCAGTCATATAGTCAAAGGGGAGGCCGATCAGGCGGAACGTGCAGCAAAAGCGTTGTTGCTAGCCTCTTATCAGGCGGTCAAGGAAGTTTTGCAGAAAAAGGAATGAGCCAACCTGGAAAATCAGAAGGGTCTACAGGCAAAACAGACAAATGGTCCTGACCGCAATCACCCTGGTTCACTCCATGAAGTTGTCAAGTTTCAACGATGGCTACACCCGCAGATGACATTGCCGGCTCCTCTGATAATGCCATCAAGGCGGCATCGGCAATACTCAATGCAGCGGTCAGTCCAGGCGATTCAATACCGTACAGATTAACCAAACCGGGCACCCCGTGTTGCGTCGGCCCTGAAATCATAAAATCAGCTGCCGCTTCACCCGCCGTCACGATTTTGGGGCGAATGCCGGCATAACCAGGTTCCAGCAAACGTTCTGGCAGCGCGGGCCACCAACTGCGTATCGCCCGTATAAAGAGTTCACGCCGCTGCAGGTCTACATCATAGGCCGCTTCCTGCACCCATTCGGTATCTGGCCCGAACTTAGCCTGACCGCCTAGGTCCAGAGTCAGGTGCACACCCAGACCGGCACTATCCGGCATGGGATAAATCAGATGCGCAAACGGGGCACGCCTCGCAAGAGTGAAATAATTGCCTTTGCAATAATATTCGGGAGGAATTGTTGTCGGATTCAGTCCCTGAATCTGACGCGCAAGTGTCGGCGCGTGCAGACCCGCAGCGTTGACAAGTACCCGACAACGCAGCTGCATAGTTGCGGAATCACCGGAAAATTCGCAGCAAAACGAGCCATCTTGCTCGATACGGGCACCGCTGAAGTTGGTCCGAAATACAAACTGGGAGCCTGCATTTTCTGCATCGCCCTGCAAGGCCAGCATTAAAGAATGACTATCCACGATTCCGGTGGAAGGGGAAAAAACAGCGGCAGTACAATGCAACTCAGGCTCCATTCGGCGCGCCTGTTCCACATCCAACCATTGCAGGTCGTCTACACCATTCGACTGAGCTTGTGCGCAAATTTTCTTGAGGGCAGGTAATTGTGATTCCTGCGTAGCAACCAGCAATTTCCCCACGCGTCGATGTGGTACGCCACGCGCTTGACAGTAGGCGTACAACATTTCCTTTCCTGCAACACAAAGGCGCGCCTTAAGTGATGCTGGTGGGTAATAAAGGCCGGCATGAATCACTTCTGAATTACGAGAACTGATTCCCATGCCGATGCCAGCTTCCGCTTCTACAACCAATACTTCGCGGCCAGCCAGTGCCAGGCGTCGTGCAATCGCTAAACCCACTACCCCTGCGCCGACGACAATGCACTCAATATCTATTTGATTCATTGAATTACGTTCAGATAAGTGCCTGGTATACCAGCGAGCGCAGTATCTTGCGCGTGGGCACGAGCGAGGCCGGCCGCATTTGCGCCATTTGAATGACGATCAGATCTTCCTGGGGATCAATCCAGAATTGGGTGCCACCTACCCCCGTCCAGAAATACTCACCGGCGGATCCCATGACCTGGGCACGGCAAGGATCGAGGACCACGGCGAAACCCAGCCCAAAACCCAAGCCGTCACCCAGATGAGTATCGGCATTGAATTGTGGGACGCCCATCTCGCTCATGGTACCGGGTAGGTGATTCTGCCGCATGTAATTTACGGTTTTTCGCCCAAGAAGACGATTGCCGTGCACGGAGCCTTCGTTTCGCAACATCAGCGCAAAACGAAAATAATCTGCAGTCGTAGAAGTCAGTCCACCACCTCCAGAGAAGAGGCTCGTCTGCATAGAAAAATGCCCCCCCTCTGCAGGATCGAGCAGGGTCAGACATCCGTTACCGGCTACTGCGCCAGTCGCCTGCTTGGCCGTCCCAGTCCCAGCAACGTCAGACAGGGTATACATCGTCGCCAGACGTCCAAGCTTGCCGTGCGCAACTGAAAACGCTGTATCATGCATTCCAAGGGGGTCGAATATTTCATTGTTAAAAAATTCGGCTAGAGTTTTTCCTGAGAGCACTTCTACCAGTCGACCCAGTACATCGGTAGAGACACCATAATTCCAACGCGTGCCGGGATGAAAAAGTAATGGCAATTTCGCCAACTTCTGGGTCACATCAGCGAGTGTGCCGAAACGCTGGCCAAAATCGATTTTGTGTTCACGATACAGTTGGTGGACAGTTGAGTCACCCCTTTCGTGGTGGGCAAGTCCCGATGTATGAGTCAATAAATGGCGAATCGTAATTGGTGAACGCGCGCGCTCAAAGTGTGCTCGGGCGCCATCAGCGCCGTCGCACACCTGCATCTGCGCAAATTCAGGCAGATAGACTGAAATCGGATCGTCCAACTGAAACAAACCCCGCTCGTATAGCATCATGGCCGCCACACTTGTGATGGGCTTGGTCATTGAATAGATACGAAAAATCGTATCTTCGGCGATGGGCGTAGGCCTATCCAGGGTTTGCCGCCCTGAAGCGTGGAACCAGGCGCAACGCCCAAAACGGCTGATTAATACACTCGAGCCAGCCAACCGGCCATCATCGACTAAACGGTCTGTCCAAGCGGCGATTCGTTGCAGCCTGGTGCTTGATAATCCCAGTTCTTCAGGGTTTGTCAATTCAAACATAGTGTCATCTCTATCAGTGACTTGCCTGGTTTATTCCAGATATTTCTATAATCGCATTCGCCAATATAGCCCGGCGTATATCAACACATAAACGAACCGCCATTTACATCAATAACGGCACCGTTAGTGAAACCTGCCTCTTCGCTGCATAAATAGGCGATGGCCGTCGCGACCTCTTGGGGCTGGCCAAGACGTTTCACTGGAATCCTTTCTGCGTAGGCACGGTTGGATTCACAGCTCGCCAATTTTGCCATATCGGTCTGAATTCTCCCTGGTGCAATGCAATTAGTCGTAATCCCAAACTCTCCCATTTCGGTTGCAATACCACGACTCAATCCCAGCACTGCAGATTTTGTCAACATATAGGCTGGTCCGGCAACATGGGCAAGGGTTCGCCCGGCTAGAGAAGATACGTTGACAATACGTCCCCAACGCTGAGCCTTCATGCCTGGTAATACATACTGGCACCAACGGAACATGGCCAGTACATTCACGTCTAGCATTTTCTGCACTTCCTCTATCGAGGCCTCTAAGATACCGTTAGAGCGACCCTGGCGATTTTTCAGGCTAATACCGGCATTATTGACGAGAATATCAATCTGACCGTACTGATCAAGCAGACGAGTGATCAGCGCCTGGCTCGCCGAATGATCCGTAATGTCCAGCTGCGCTGTATCGGCATTGGCTTTCAATGTCTGCGGAAGATCGTTCAAATCCGGCAAAATGGTATCGACGAATACCACGCGGTGTCCTAGACCAAGCAATTTAAATGCAGTGGCAAAACCGATGCCACGCGCCGCGCCGGTCACTATCGCTATTCGCATGTCATTCGCCTTATTCCCGCTCATGCGCGAATGCCTCAATGAGTCGCTGGCGTCTTGCCTGGATGGCCGGCGCATTCAGAAACCAGTCGGCGGGATTTTTCTGCGCCAGAATATCCTCCATTCGCCGTTTCACTCGGGCAAGCGAACCCTGCGAAGGAAAGATGTAGAACTTGTCATCCCGAATAGCCTGGAACGTAATCTCACTAACCTGTGAAGCCGTCATATCGCCGGAGTCGACCGAATTGGCCACACTTTCTCGGGCGACTTGCTGCGAAAGCGTCAGCCCCGACGAGTTCATAAGTTCGCCAGGACGATTACGACTGCAATCGGCAATATTCGTTTTGACATATGAAGGGCAAAGCACGGAACAATGAATCTTGTCCGTTACAATTTCCAGATCATGGTATAACGCCTCAGACAACGCAACTACAGCGTGCTTGGAAACGTTATAGATGCCCTGCGATGGCGCCGTCAAAAGGCCGGCCATGGAGGCGGTGTTAATAATATGTCCCTGATAGGCTGGATCGCGATTCGCCGCGTCTATCATGAGCGGCGTAAATATCCTGACCCCGTTCACCACGCCGTACAGGTTCACGTTCATCACCCAAGTCCAATCCTGTTGTGTGTGTTCCCAGACGAACCCGGAGGAGGTGACCCCTGCATTATTAAACAGAAGATGGATCGAGCCATAGGTTGTGCTGGCCAAATCGGCTAATGCCTGCACCTGCTGCTCATTAGAGACATCAGTTTTCAAACCGACCACATCTGCGCCCATGGTACGAATTTCCTCCAAGCATGCATCAAGCGCATCCTGCTGTACATCCGCCAACACCAACTTCATTCCCAGCGCAGCGCCGGTTTTTGCAAACTCTTTGCCCAGTCCGGAAGCGGCTCCAGTAATGACGGCCACTTTACGTTCAAAATCTTTCATATATTCTCCAAATTCCCTTAAAACTATTCATCATTAATCAAAGCTCAACCTTGCTTTAATTTGAAAACATTTCGGTGGGCCTCGTCGGCTTCATATTGCATATCAAAAATCGGATCATCGAAATCGATTTTTGGAAATGCTTTACTCTCGAACGTGTAATCCTGTGTATGTCGCCATTCTGGTTTGGTTCCGCTTTTGGGCAACAGATGCATACTCCTCATCAGATAACCGGGGTTGAATTTTGTCGGATCACTCCAGGGACCAATCTCCATATCCTCATCTTCAGGACGCAGTTTGGGCATAATGCGCTTCACATTATGGTCTCGCATGTATTGCAGCAGACGACAAACGACATCGCCAATCAGACCTACGCGCAATGTCCAGCTATAGTAGCTATAGCCCCTGACCCACAATAAATTCGGAATGCCCGTGAACATCATGCCTCGGTACGTGATCGTGTCCGACCAGTTGACCCGGTCCCCGTCTACCGTCATCGTAATATCGCCCAGGGGTGAAAGCTGAAACCCTGTCGCCGTCACGACAATATCGGCTTCAAGTGTATCGCCGGATTTCAGTCGAATCCCGGTTTCCGTGAACGACTCAATCTCATCCGTAACCACGGATGCATTGCCGTCACGAATGGCCTGGAACAAGTCGCCCTCGGGAACAAAGGCAACGCGCTGTTTCAGCGGCAAATACGTTGGCGTAAAGTGAGGGTCAATATTAAAATCAGGGCCGACCGCATTTTGCACGCCTGTGAGTAGTTGCTGCTTCACCGCTTGCGGATCCTTGCGTGCCCGCTCGACGAGCTGATCCCGATCATGTACGATCTTACGACGCATGATTTCGTGAATCCACGAGTCGTCAATATTCAGCGCCCGCAACTCGTCGCATAACGCATCAGCATTTCTTCCGGTAGAAAAATACGTGGGTGAGCGCTGAAGCATAGTGATGTGCCTGCACTTGTCAGCCATTGCCGGGATCAGCGTGGCAGCGGTCGCGCCCGAGCCAATCACCACCACACGCTTGCCTTCATAGTCCAGCTCGTCAGGCCAATGCTGGGGATGGATGATTTTGCCGGCAAACTGATCCATACCGGGCCACTTTGGCGTGTAACCCTCAGCGTGCCGATAGTAGCCCTGGCACATCCACAAGAATCGGGTTTTAAAGCGTACCGGCCGATTATTCTCTATCCGAGCCTCGATCGTCCAGAGCCCCTCGTCGCTAGACCAGGACATCGACTGAACATGATGATTAAACCGGAAATGCGGCTCCAAACGGTCTTCCTGTATGACTTCGTCAAGATAGGAGAGAATTTGTTCGCGAGTCGCAATGGGTTTACCTTTCCAGGGCTTGAAATCGTATCCGAAAGTGAAAAGATCGCTATCGGAGCGGGCACCTGGGTACTTGTGTATTGCCCACGTGCCTCCGAAAGTATGCAACTGATCCAGAATCACAAAACTCATATCACCCAATCGTGACTGCAAATAATGCGCGGATCCTATCCCCGAAATACCGGCGCCAATGATGACGACATCCAGGTACTCAGTTTGTATGTCCGGTTCTGCCAGACTAGAGTGATACTTATTCATGTGCTTCCTTTCCTTAATCTATTATCAATGTGTATAGCGTCGCATGTGCGCCATCTAGAGCTTGATACCGGCAGCGGCGATTATTTTTGCGTATATAGCGGAATCTTTGCGCATAGCCGCCGCGAACTGCTCAGGCGTGCCGCCGCCTCTGATCATCCCGAGAGACTTGATCTTGGCCTCAGTCTCGGGCAGTTTCAATATGCGATCGATTTCCGCCGATAATTTATGAACAATCTCACTCGAAGTGGCCGCCGGTAAAAACAGGCCATGCCAGCCGCGCGGGTCAAACGATTTGTAGCCCAACTCTGTGAACGTGGGTACATCAGGCAATTCGGGAATTCTCTGCGGTCCCGTCACGGCAAGGGGACGCATAGACTTGAGCTGCGGCATTGCAGATGGAATATCGATGAACGCGGAGCTGACTTGTCCGCCAATCAGATTGGTTATCATTGGAGCCGAGCCCTGAAAAGGAATATGGGTCAAATCCAATCCCGCCTGTTGATTAAGTAGTTCCCCATGAATGTGCGCAGAACTGCCTGGCCCCCAGCTTGCAAAGTTCATTTGACCTGGATGGGATTTGGCAATTTCGACGAACTCCTTCATATTCTTAGCTGGAGAGTCCAACGGCACTACAAGCAAATTTGAGGTACTTGCCGTTTGGATAACCGGCACGAAATCTTTGAGTGGATCATAGGGAAGTGATTTCATCATTGCAGGTTGCTGGATCATTGATGTCACTCCAACAAGGACCGTGTAACCATCCGGTGCTGCATGCGAAACAAATTGCGCCCCGATGGCGCCAGAAGCTCCCGGCTTATTCTGAATAACAACGGTTTGACCCCAGCTTTCTTGTAATTTTCCGCCAATAAAACGCGCAAGCGTGTCAGTCGCACCACCAGCCGGGTACGGAACGACGAACGTGATGGCACGTTTCGGGTATACCGTTTCAGCATGTGCGCCCGTAACGAAGCTACCAGCGGCCGCCGCCATGATGCATGCGCGGGTCAATGCAGATAAAACTCTAGTAATGGAAAATGGATTCACGATTCAATTCCTACCATTTAAATGTATATATGAGAGTGAGACAGATTTATTTTTTGCAATCAACAAAGCATTGGGACGAAACCCACTCAGGATTGAGCTGGCGCATTTCCGGACCATTTGCTAGAAAGTTTTCACGGATCATTGCTTTGACTTGCGGACCGGTTTTCTTGACCGGATCCATGCCAAGTCGATTGAACTGCTCTTTCACTGCCGGATTGTCCACCGCAGCAAACGCAGCTTCCCGCAGCTTTTTGATAATGGCTGGAGGCGTACCCGCTGGCGCAACAAGGGCTATTTCTGAAACCAACTTCACGTTGTAGCCGAGCTCATGCAATGTAGGCACGTCCGGATATTGGGGCCACCGGTTAACGCCTGGCGATGCCAGCAGCCGCAACTCCCCAGACTCTACGTGTGAAATTACGTCAGCCGGTTGCGAAATAGCCGATTGAACCCGCCCGCCGATTAATTCAGTGATTGTTTCAGTTCCCGACTTATAGTTAACCAGCTCGAATTTCGCACCGGTAAGTTTGCCAAGCCGGGTAATTCCCAGCCCTGGCGTAATGGATGACGCACCAAAAAATGTCCCGCCGTCTTTTTTCGACGCCGCGATCAGGTCGTCTACCGTTTTGTAGGGTGATCCGGCTTGCACAATCAAGCCGAAACGATAAGAAGCAATGGAGGCGATAAACTCCAAATCATCCAACTTGAATGGCACTTTTGACATGTAGGGTGCCAATTCTGTAGCACTAGTGAGCAGAACTCCAATGCGATAGCCGTCGGGATTCTGTTGCGCGACATAAGCCGGACCGATCATGCCGCCCGCTCCGCTTTTGTTGACAGAAACAAAGGGAACTTTCAGATAATCTGACATTACCCGACCGACAAAACGACTTGTGACATCCGTTGCACCGCCTGCGCCGGTTGGAATCACCAACGTAATTTCTTTATTAGGAAACGCTTCATCTGCCGCCTGGACGACAGGACTAGAGCATAGAATAATACCCAGAACCGTCAGTACTCTTCTTAACATATTGCCTCCTTTGGCATTCATTTTTCGAGTAGAAAAGAAACCACCAACACAGAATCACTTCACAAGATCATGACGATGAACTCGTTAACTACCCACCCAAAACGGTCAAGGACGCTCGATGTTGAGGAACTGAAATTGTGTTATAATTTCGCTATGAGAAAATATATTCTTACAGTGAAATATTATAGAGGAAAAAGCTTATGACAGCACATCAGGGTTTACCCAAAACGAACGATTCATTTGTAGAGGCGTTCGCTCGCGGACTGGCCGTCATTCGAGCTTTTGGACCTGAAAGCAAAGAACTGACGTTGTCAGAAGTGGCAGAACGGGCAGACCTAACTCCTGCAGGTGCACGTCGACTCCTGCTCACTCTTGTCGCACTCGGATATGCGAAAGTTAAAGCGCGAAAATTTTCTTTGACGCCGGCAGTATTGGACCTCGGTTATTCTTATCTGAGTTCGCTTTCACTCAGAGATATCGCGTTGCCATTGCTGGAGGAGTTTGCGAAAGAACATGGTGAAATATGCTCCCTATCCGTCCTCGACCGAACTGACATTTTGTATGTGGCACGTGCGGAAATACGAAGCCCGTCTGCTCGAAGGTTGATCATCGGTGAGCGACTGCCGGCGCATGCCACCTCTGCAGGACAAATACAACTGGCTCAATTGCCCGAAGCTGAATTTGATGCATTTCTTGCGAAGGCGCCTTATGAACGCTTAACACCCTTTACATTGACTACACGTGAACAAGTGCATGACGCGATCAGATTGGCCAAATACAACGGATTTGCCTTCGCGAATCAGCAGCTGCAATTTGGTATCTGCGGGTTGTCCGTGGCGGTTAAGAATAGAGAAGGGGGGAGTGTGGGAGCATTGACTACTAGCGTAAATATAGCTAAGCACCCTCCGGAGACCATCATTGAAAAATTTTTAACATCCCTGCAGGATTTTTCCTACGAAATAGGTTCAGCACTTTCGACGTGAATTCATATTCTCAGAATCGGATTGCACGGTGCTAAGCGACGTCAAAAGAAGCGATGAGTTTATTTCGTTATTCTTGCGAAGAACGACACAAATAATCTTGGATCTGGAGTACCTTCGCTTCGACCTAAAGTCTATATTGCCGAGTATAAAAAACAAGTTTACCGACCAAAATTTTTCGAGAAGTCAGAAAGTACCTTTTCAAAGAAGGCGATCATCGGATAGTCCGGCATCATAAGTGAATCGTAAAACGGAGGCTTTTGCAGCCTTTGCCAATACACGTCCCACCACAGGGTCGCGACCACTACGATGCCATAGCAGCATGTTTCCATCATGACGTGCCATATTTGTCAACACGGCCGACTGCGTATCAAACCCCCGCGGCAATTCGCCACTCTTAATGCTTTCTTTGAAAATTTGTTCAAGCATACTTTGCATGACCGAGTAGTATTTGTTGACTTCTTCCTTGATAGCCACGCCAATATTCATAGATTGGATACTGCTCAGAATGATGACCGCTAGATCATCGGGGTATTCCTGACCCCATTTGGTCTGCATTGTGACAAATCGAATTAGTCTATCAACAGCGGTTTCATCCTTTGCTAGCACGGCTTCGGCTGTGCGCTCAATAGAGCGGGCGCGGATTACCCCAAGCAGATGTACAAGAACGGCCTCTTTAGTCTTGAAATAATAATAAACCGCGCCTTTGGTGAAACCCGCACACGTGGCGACTTCTTCCAGGCTTGTATTGGAATATCCCTTATCCGAGAATAATCGGAGCGCTGCCACTTCTATTTTTTCAATACTGGCTTCGCTTGATTGACGTCGGCCCATACAAAAAAACTCCCGTAAATAAAATTTATTTTATTTGAAGACCGAGCGGCCGGCTGAATCGACCAGATTTTTATAGACAGTTCGTAGCCTCAGAAAAGTATTGCTGTTCGTAGTTTACCGGTGATAGGTTGGCCGCATGACTATGACGGCGGACAGGGTTGTAAAACATTTCGATATAGT
>JAFAGQ010000127.1 GCA_023422555.1 Pseudomonadota bacterium | reverse complement strand
CGCCTGCCTTGATCACATCGGCCGAAGCAGGCTGTGATTCGCCACCTTCAAAATCGGGACGATTGATAATAACGCTCCGGTAACCGGCAGCCTTGAGGGCGGCCATATCCTCTGGGCCCAGTTGCGGAGCAACGGCCAGGTTTTCACTTAACGGAGTAATGGGTGTAGACATATTTCCTCGCAGATTATCGGGGCACGGCACAGGTGCCTGAAAGCATTTTATGCCACTTTCCAGCGCCGTCTTTCACAAATTTACCCTACTCTCTATAAAATAACATCGGTAATTCCACCCAAATCTGACTGACATCGGCAAATGCAATCATCCTGTCTTCTTCGCCCCGCAACCCGCAACGATATGGCTGCAATTACCGAAATCTATGCATGGCACGTCATGCACGGCATTGCGACCTTTGAAGAAGAAGCGCCGGACGTCGAGCAGATGTCATCCCGGTTTGATCAGATCACTGCACAGGGTTATCCCTATGTTGTTGGCGTACATCGCAAGGCGGGGTTTGAGATGGTGGGCACGGTCAGGTCTGGAAACGCGCCACCCGGCAGGCACAGGTCTGAAGCATCTCACCAAAATCATCGCCGGACAGAAAAGAAAATTCGGCCACGCGTTGCTCACCGATGGCGTCGGGACGTTCCACTGCCGCTGCCGGGTGACACATAATCACGCCACCCGCGGTGATCTGCGTCAGCCACGTACGCATCGCGGTAGCGTAACGCGCGCTGCCGCCGGAAAGCTCATAGACGCCCGCAAAATCACTATTGAACGGAATATCGGCACGTGCCAGTCTGCGCCTCATCGCAGTGCTGCCAAGCAGCGCAATGACCCGCGCCTTGAATGCAAGCCCACGGGAAACAGCGGAGCCGTTCATGCCCGTATAACGGACCCAAAAATCATCGCAGTCATAGCGACGCAACAGCACCTCCATCAGCGCATCACGAATTTGAGGAAATTGATGAACATGCTGATGACCGTCAAAATAATCCGGTTCCCGTTTCATGTATTGCTCGAACAGATCACATTGGCGTTCGATTGCACCCCGCAGCGTGACACCGTTGAGCCGCCGGAGCCAGGCATCGCGAATAAGAACAGGGAGTGGCCGATGAAAATCGCTGCCCGTCGCAAAGTCTTCCGTAAAGTTCAGATGCAGACCAACGTCGATGTGACAGGATCGCAATGCTGCGGCACCTTGTGGCCAGGCGGGAGCCTGGGTCAGACAGCTGGTAGCGCTGATGCGCCCCATACGGGCCAGTTGTAAAATGCCGCGATTGATCGCTTCGTTCTGGCCAAAATCATCAGCGCAGATCACGATCTGTTTTTTTGAACGGGCCATCAGGATATCCGTGGAACGATCGGATTATTGCGTTCCGGTGGGTCGAAAAGTCGCTGACGGTTGGGAAGCTGGCGTGTTGTCATTGATTGATTCTACCAGTACTTCCTGCTCACTTTTGCGTGTATCCAGCCCTCGAGTCTGCAGGCCCTTTCCGCGCCGTTCGCTCACCACAAACAGCGGCCGTTGCTTGACCTCTTCATAAATCCGCGCCACATACTCGCCGACCATTCCCAGTGCGCTCAGAATCACACCGGCAAAAAAGGTTTGCGCCACGATCAGCGTCGGATAGCCATGCACCGGATTGCCCACCATGAAATATTCCAGAATCACGTAAAGTCCATACAGGATCGCCAGACCGGCCATCAGCAGACCAGCGAACATGGTCATGCGCAGCGGCCACGTCGTAAAGGCGGTGAGTCCTTCCAGGCCGTGTGTAATCAGTCGCAGCAGGCTGAAGCGGGATTTGCCGAAACGGCGCTGATCCGGCCGATAGTACACAGCTTCGCTGCGAAAGCCGACCCAGGCAAACAGACCTTTCATGAAGCGTGTGCGTTCCGGAAGCTGGTTCAGCGCATCCACCACCTTGCGATCCATCAGACGAAAATCGCCGGCATCGGCGGCAATACGCACCCTGCCAGTGCCCTTCATCAGCAAATAGAAGAGATGTGTTCCGAGACGCTTGAGCAGCGGTTCGTCTCCTCGCGTCTCGCGCACGGCATAGACCATATCTGCGCCCTGCTCCCAGTGCGGAATCATTTTTCGAATCATGGCCGGCGGATGCTGCAGATCAGCGTCCAGCGTCACAACCACATCACCGCGACAGGCTGCCAGACCCGCAGACAGGGCCGACTCCTTGCCAAAATTTCGCGAAAGCTGCAGATATCGGACTCGCGTCTCGCACTCACAGAAATCCGCCATGAAGGCGGCCGTGTGATCTGTGCTGCCATCGTCAATGACAAGGATTTCCCATTGCGCAAACAGATCCTGCAGTTGCACGATCAGCATGGGCAGCAAAATGCGCAGACTGCTGGCTTCGTTAAGCGCAGGAATAATGCAGCTGACAGTGGCGCGATCCGCCTTGCGATCTGGCGCGACTGGCGCTAAGAAAGGACTGCCAGCGGCATTGCTGCTGTCGGCATCGATAACTCTCGGTTCTGACTGCTCGCCTGCGATTCGCCGCAAGGGCAGCGGGCTGATTTTCACGGTCATTTCCCATATTCAACGTGTGATAGGGGAAATATAAGGGACACACCGTGGAATTTCCGTGAAATCATTAGTACGGGGGTAAAGGTCATGCGCGGCCTCATCGTGACGGCCGGAGCGATTCAGTGCTGATTCAGTGCTTAAAGGACACGGGAATCACGCCGCGGCTTCGGGTTCCATCAGTTTGCGCCACAGACTCGTACCGCCGGCAGCCTGATCGAGCGCATCCAGGTACGCCGCGTGTTCCGCCAGTTCGGCCTCGGTGGCCATCTCGACCCGCAGCACCGTTGCGTCGAACGTGGCCACCACTGGCTGTCCTTCCTGCTGACGCGGCTGATCACTGTGCTCCATGACCAGTCCGAACTGACCACGGGTCATGGCCAGCCAGACTTCGGCCAGCAACTCGGCATCTAGTAACGCCCCATGCAGCGTGCGATGCGCATTGGAAATACCCAGGCGCTCGCAGAGCATATCCAGGCTGTTGCGTTTACCGGGATACTGTTCCCTCGCCATGGCCAGCGTGTCATGGATGACGGCAATCTCTTCAACCGGCGGCAATCCGACTCGTGCAAACTCAGAATTGAGGAACTTCACGTCAAACGAAGCGTTGTGAATGTAGATTTCGGTACCTTTCAGATACTCGAAAATGCGTGTCGCTTCCTCTTCGAAACGGTTGAACTGAGACAGAAACTCTGTGGTCAGTCCGTGCACTTCCAGCGCGCCAGGAGAGCTTTCCCTGTCGGGATTGAAATAAACATGCAGGTTATTCCCGGTGAACTGACGGTTGATGAGCTCGACGCAGCCCAGCTCAATGATCCGGTCGCCTTCGGCCGGATCAAAACCCGTCGTTTCAGTATCAAGAATAATTTGCCGCATGTATCAGTGCTCCTCTGGCTGTTCGTTGCTGTGGGAAATGATCAATCCATGCCCGGAACAACGGTAGAAAAACCGGCGTCCACATGAACGATTTCACCTGTGATACCCGCAGCCAGGTCCGAGAGCAGGAATGCTGCTGTATTGCCCACGTCTTCAATCGTCACATTGCGTTTCAGGGGAGCATGAGCAGAGACGAAGTTCAGAATGGAGGAAAAGTCCTTGATTCCACTGGCTGCCAGCGTCTTGATAGGGCCGGCAGAAATACCGTTGGCACGCATACCCTCGGCACCCAGCGCAGTAGCCAGATAACGAACACTGGCTTCCAGCGAGGCTTTTGCCAGACCCATTGTGTTGTAGTTGGGAACCACCTTTTCTGCGCCCAGATAGGTCAGTGTCAGCACAGAGCCTTTGCGTGCCTTCAGCAGTGGCAAAGCGGCTTTGGCCAGTGCAGGAAAGCTGTAAACAGAAATGTCATGTGCAATACGGAAGCCTTCGCGCGACAGCCCGTCCAGAAAATTTCCGGCAATGGCTTCACGCGGGGCAAATCCAATGGAATGCACCAGTCCGTCCAGACCATCCCAGTGCTGACTCAATGTTTCAAACGTCTGCTCTATTTGCGCGTCTTCAGCCACGTCACAAGGGATCACGATATTGCTGCCAAAATCGGCCGCAAATTCGGTCACGCGATCCTTGAAGCGGTCTCCGACATATGTGAAGGCCAGCTCTGCGCCCTGCGCCTTGCAGGCGGCAGCGATACCGTAAGCGATAGAACGGTTCGAAAGGACCCCGGTGACCAGAATTCGTTTATTGGCAAGAAAGCCCATTTGCATTCCTATTTGTTTTTCAATGTTCGACATTATAAAAAAAATGCGCAATG
>JAFAGQ010000109.1 GCA_023422555.1 Pseudomonadota bacterium | reverse complement strand
CTTTCAGCAAGGGAAATCCAATTTCAGTCTCAAGTTTATTGATCGCGGCAAACGTGACCGCCCAATGCTGCTCCAGCAATTTCAATAGCTTGCGTCCTTTTGTTGTGAGATGCACACCGGTTTTACGGCCATCTTCCAGGGTATGACGCTCAAGCAAACCGTCCTCAATCATAAGCAGGACAGACTGGCTGATTGCGCCCTGCGTCAGATACGTTCGGGCAGTGATATCGGAAATGGTTTCCGCGCCATCGTTCAACGCCCGCATGACAGGCGTATATCTCGCACGATAAGTGATGTTGATGGCGCGATACTGCGCTTCGGCGCCTTCATCCACCAGCTCGCCAACATAACGAAGCAGTTCGCCCAGTCCGGGTTTGACTTTTGAATTCATGATCCGCATTCTATATTAGTGCTAATGATTTGTCTCGGGAGATTCTCTTCCTGAGCGCCTCCATGACCAACCCATAATACGGATTCATCAAACTTCAGCAGCTATTGCTTTCAAAACTCCTGCGAATATTGTATATTAGCGCTAATGCAATTTCGAGCGTGATATGAACAATACCTCATTCAAAGATCATTTTTCTACTGGTTCAGCCGGCTATGCGGCACATCGCCCTACCTATCCGTTACGACTGGTAGAGGAACTGGCTAAGATCAGCCCTAATACCCAACGCGCTCTGGATTGTGGTTGTGGAACCGGTCAGCTATCTGTTTTGCTGGCCGAGCGCTTTACTGAGGTGATTGCAACAGATGCTAGTGCCGCCCAGATTGAACAGGCACAGCCCCATGAACGCGTCAGCTATCGAACCGCCCTTGCCGAGAACAGCGGTTTACCGGATGAATCGGTGGATCTGGTGACCGTGGCGCAGGCTGCACACTGGCTGGATCTGGATAAATTCTATGTTGAAGTCAACCGGGTTGCCCGCCCCGGCGCTGCAGTTGCGCTCATCACTTACGGCGTTCTGCATGTAGAGGGTGACATAGACGAACTGGTTCAACACTTTTATTACAAGGTGATTGGCCCGCACTGGCCGGCAGAGCGTCGCCACGTGGAAGAAGGCTATCGCAATCTGGCTTTTCCGTTTAAGGAAAGATCCATCCCGGCGCTTGACATTGAAGTATCGTGGACGCCAGACGATCTCATAGGCTATATGTCGACGTGGTCTGCGGTGAAAGCTGCCAATAAAGCTTTGGGGAACAATCCGTTGGACCGCTTTGAAGCCCAATTGCGCTCGCAATGGGGAGATGCCCAAAAGCGTAAACGCGTGACATGGCCGCTTTCGCTTCGCGTTGGCAATGTGTCGGCAACCAAATAAACATTCTATAAATGACTATGAATATTCCTTTGGGTTTGAGTTATTCCCAGACACTGCGCGTCGGCCAATCGCTCACAGTCCCGTCGGTCTCGGATAAATTCACAGCTTTTGCCGATATGCCGCCGGTTTTCGCCACGGCATTTCTTGTCGGTTTTGTGGAATCGACCTGCGTTGAGGCGCTGGAAAGCTATCTGGATCCAGACTACAAAACGGTTGGCGTCCATGTCAACATAAGTCACTGCGCCGCAACGCCCATTGGCATGAACGTAACCGCCGAAATCAAGTTAACGGCTGTAGACGGAAACCATCTGACATTCGATGTGCGCTGCCACGATGAAATCGATCTGATAAGCTCAGGAACGCATGAAAGATATATTGTTCATGCGGACAGATTTTTAACGAAGGTCGCGCAAAAGCAGAAAGAATGCCAGTAAGATAATTGCAGTCGAAACTGAACTTCGATCTGCGTTCTGTTCTTCTGCCGTCTGTCGCTCTGCCTTCTGATTAAGCACCTTCCTCCACCTGAAGGGTGCGCGTACCTCTTCGCATGGCAATGGCAAGTGCAATAAGCGCCAGAACCAGCGGCACAAACGACACCCAGAGCACAGTATTCCACCCAAAGGCGCTCAGCAAACCGCCGGAAGAAAACGAGCCAATTGCCATTAATCCGAAAACGATAAAGTCGTTGAGCGATTGAACGCGATTTTTTTCCTGTGGCGTATGGCATTCCAGCACCAGTGCCGAGGCTCCCAGGAACCCGAAATTCCAGCCTACCCCCAGCAGAATCAGTGAAATCCAGAAATGGGCAACATCAATGCCCATCAGGCCAACCGCCGCCGACAGGCCGGTCAGAATCAGACCGACCGTCGCGATCCTGCCGGCACCAAACCGGGTAATCAGGCTACCAGTAAAGAAACTGGGCGCATACATGGCAATGACATGCCACTGCAGACCAAGATTTGAAGATTCCTGCGAATGACCGCTCATATGCATCGCCAGTGGCGCTGACGTCATGAGGAAATTCATCAACATATATGCCACGGCACCACTTATGACAGCTGCAATAAAACGCGGCTGAGCAGCAATTTGCCCCATAGGACGGCCGCCTTTGATGTCTGCGGCTGTCGGGGCCGGCAGGCGCACGCCCAGCAGAATCACAGCTGCGATGGCAGCGACAGCCGCCTGCGCAAGAAATGTTGCCGCAAAAAGATGCGTCGACCACAGATGCATGGTCAAGGTGACCAACTGCGGCCCCAGTACACCAGCGGCAACGCCACCCAGCATGACAAGGGATAAGGCCCTGGCCCGACGCACCGGCTCAACGCCGTCTGTTGCCGCAAAACGAAACGACAGCACGACAGCAGCATAGGCGCCGCCGAGAAATCCGGACACGCAAAACAGCAGGAACGAACCCAGGATCACGGCAATCATGGCAATCAAGCCCGCCAAAATGCCAGCGCCGGTACCTGCCATAAACGCCGCAATCCTGCCATAGCGATTGGCGATGCGACCAGCGGGAAGTGTGCAAGTCGCCATCCCAACGACGAACAGCGAAATGGGAAGCGTCGCCAGCATGGCGCTGGGCGCCAGCTTGTCGCCGATAATGGCGCCTGTCGCATAAAAAACCGTGGAATTGGCCCCTGCCAATGCCTGCGCCAGGGATAGTCTCCAGATATTCCCTCGCTGAACTGATGCAGGCAGCAGTGTTGAAGTATTACTCATTGTTATAAGCTTATAAGTATCGTTGCTGATTCCGTAACGATACGCTTCTTTTGAATGAGATAATGCGTTTGCGGAAAATCTGGATCAATTTCCAATGGAGTGCATCAAACGACGCCACCCCATTCCATGGCGTTTAATACTCGTTGAACCTGCAGTGTGCCAATCGCGGTTTCGCAATGTATAAGAGGGGCATGTCCCCCTAATGCAATGTTGGGCGTCGTTAGCCACTCTACTGCCTTATCCTTGTCTTCAAATATGGCTTCTGTATGGATGGCAATCTCGGCGAGCCGATCCAATCGTTCTGAAGCGGCGCAATCAAGTGGCTTATGATATTTTCTGCGTCGCTCGCAAGTTGCAGGGGAAAAATTGAGCAGGCGCTGAAAGTCTGCCGGCTTCATTGCAAATGTCGTTTTCGCGGCAATCGCCCACGAAACATCAAATCCATTGATGATATCGTTGATGCGCTGATTTTCATTCATTTGCATGCGCGCGTGCGCCAGTTCCCAAAATGAATTTGATGCAGAAGTACGAGACCCTGCATCACTCTTAGTAGATTTCACGATGCCCCCGTATAAGACAAAATTTCTGTT
>JAFAGQ010000179.1 GCA_023422555.1 Pseudomonadota bacterium | reverse complement strand
TGGCGCATTACGCGGAGGTGTTCAGCAACTCCAGCGACATGATGGTCAATACTCTGCTTTACTGCGGTCTTGCGGCGGGTCTGGACGTCATTCTGGGTACGGCGATTGCCTATCTGATTCTGCGCACTCGGATTCCGGCAAGACGCTGGCTGGACTGGCTGGCGTCTGCAGCGCTGGCGGTGCCGGGCATTGTGCTTGCGATTGGCTATCTTCGCACCTTCCGGGGTGTGGAACTGCTCGGCACAGATATGGCACTTACCTCGACCTGGATCGTGATTATGCTGGCCTATTCTGTCAGGCGCCTGCCTTATGCCTTGCGGGCCTGCGTTGCCGCGCTGCAGCAGATCAACGTCTCGCTGGAAGAGGCGGCGGCATCTGTAGGGGCCCGGCGGCATCGGATTATCCGTCGCGTCGTGGTGCCGCTGATGGCCGGGGGGATGCTGGCCGGGTTTGTTACCAGCTTTATTACCGCCGCCGTGGAGCTTTCCGCTACCATCATGCTGGTGAGTCGCGATAGCGATGCGCCAATGAGCTACGGCATTTATCTGTTTATGCAAAGTGCCTCCGGGCGGGGACCCGGCGCTGCACTGGGTGTACTTGCCGTGGTGGTGGTTGCCATTGGAACGTATGCTTCCCATCTGATCGTCGAGCGCGCCTCTTCGCGCACACGCTCGTCAAATGCGATTGAACAGGAATAAGAAGATGAAGAAAGTCAGTGTTGAATGCCGTGATATCCGCCTGTCTTATGGCAACACGGAAGTTCTGAAAAATATCAATATCATGATTGAGCCGGGCGAGTTCTTTGCCCTGCTGGGGCCGTCAGGTTCGGGCAAATCCACGCTTCTGCGTCTGATTGCCGGTTTCAATCAGCACAATGCAGGCCAGTTGCTTGTGGACGGCAAGGACATCAGTGCCATTCCTCCTCACAAACGCAATATTGGTATGGTGTTTCAAAGCTATGCCTTGTGGCCGCACATGACTGTGTGGGACAACGTCGCGTTTGGTCTGGTCGAGCGCAGGCTGCCCCGGGCAGAGATACGCGAAAGAGTAGAAGCGGCACTGGCGCTGGTGGGGTTATCCACTTTTGCGCAGCGCCGACCGAATGAACTGTCGGGCGGACAGCAGCAGCGCGTGGCGCTTGCACGCACTATCGTGATTGAGCCGCAAGTGCTGCTGTTAGACGAGCCGCTGTCGAATCTGGACAAGAAGCTGCGCGTGCAGATGCGTCGAGAGCTACTGTCATTGCAGCGACGCCTGGGCATTACCACGATTTTCGTGACTCATGATCAGGAAGAGGCCATGACAACCGCGGACAGAATGGCGGTGCTGGACAAAGGGGTTGTTCAGCAGACGGGCAGCCCGGCAACGCTCTTTGATTTCCCGGCGAACCGTTTTGTGGCCAATTTTGTGGGCACCATGAATGTGCTGGAAGGCGCTGTCAGGTCGCGTAATTATTCGGGCGTGACGCTGAGTGTGGATGGGGTAGGCGATCTGGCCATCCCCGTCAATGACGATATTCCTGAAGGGGATCGGCTTGCCGCCAGTTTCCGTCCGCACTCGGTACGCATCGACGCGGCTGGCGGCAATGCGGACGCCCATTACATCTGGCTGCCGGGTGTCGTGGAAGAGCGGGAATTTCTGGGTGAGTTTGTTCGCTATGCCGTGAAAGTGGGCGAGCAGCGGGTCACTGCCGACCAGTCGCATTTTGCGGGACTGGGTCAGTTCCAGATCGGCGCGCCGGTTTCCCTGGGACTGGAGCCTTCGCAGATTCGTCTGCTCTCAACCTGATTGCAATGGAGATATACCGGATTCGCGCGTTTGTGACGGTTGCCCGGCTGGGTAATCTCACACGCGCCGCCGAAGCCCTGTCGTTAACCCAGCCTGCGGTGACCGGGCAGATCAAGGCGCTTGAGCAGGACCTGGGCGTTGCGCTGTTTGACAGGACCGCCGGCAAACTGGTGCTGTCCAAGGCAGGCGTGCGTCTGCTGCCAACGGCAGAGCTGCTCCTGAACACCAGTGCTCAGCTCAAATCCCAGGCTCAGCAGTTTCAGGGAGAGCTGCAGGGTGAGCTGGAACTGGGCATTCCCGGCGAACACGCACAGTTTCTGCGACTCGGCGAGCTGGCATCCGCCGTGGTCCATTCGCTGCCGCTGATTGAGCTTAAGACCGTGATACAGCCCTCGGAAGAGCTGATCGAACAGGTTCGCTCGGGCAGGCTGATGATGGCCATGGTGATCGCCACGCATCTGCTGCCTGATTTCTTCTGGATGGCGCTGCGCACGGTGCGCTACCGGATCGTGATGCCAAATGAAATAGCGAGCGAACTGCGCCATGCCGGGTGGAAAGAACTGGCCCAGCAGCCGTGGCTGGATGGCAGCCCTGGCTCACATACGCATTTATTGTTGCGTTCGCTGTTTGAACGACATGGCCTGGCGCCGCGCATCGTGATGCAGAACGCGGATATGGCCAACGCCGATGTACTGGTCCGCGCGGGCGCTGGTTGCGCGCTGATCCGCGAAGATATTGCGATTGCCGGTGCAGGTCGCAATGAATTTACCGTCTGGGGCCACACCCAGCTGGATGCCACTCTGGGATTTGTGGCCTCTCAGCACAATGTGGCAGACCCCGTGGTGGTTGCCATGATTTCCCTTTTCAGGAACGTGTGGCCGGAGACGCTGGCGCTTTGATTCTTCTTTCGGTATCCGGCAGCAGTGCAGCCACGATACCCAGTAAAGGCAGGTAAGCACAAACGTCATACACAAATGAAATACTGGTGGTGTCGGCCAGATGCCCCAGTGCTGCAGCGCCTACGCCACCCATTCCAAAGGCAAAGCCAAAGAATAGCCCAGCAATCATGCCGGTTTTGCCGGGCACCAGTTCCTGCGCATACACGACGATGGCCGAGAAAGCCGATGCCAGAATCAGGCCGATAATCACAATCAGAATACCGGTCCAGAACAGGTTGGCGTGCGGCAGAATCAGCGTAAAGGGCGCAACACCAAGAATGGAGCCCCAGATCACGCGTTTGCGTCCGATGCGATCGCCTATGGGTCCGCCTGCAATGGTGCCTACGGCCACGGCGGCCAGGAAAACAAACAGGTAAAGCTGCGAAGAGCGGACTGACAGGGAGAACTTCTCCATCAGATAGAAGGTCAGGTAACTGCTCATCGAGGCCATGTAGAAGTACTTGGAGAAGATGAGAACGCCCAGTACGCCCAGTGCGCCAAGCACCTTGTTGCGGGGCAGAGCAATGGAATTGCTGGCGCGTTTGGTCCGCAAAGTCAGCAGTTCGCGATTGCGGCTGTACCAGCGACCGATCTGCAGCAGCACAAACATGGCGAATAGTGCCGCCAGAGAGAACCAGGCCACGCTGCCCTGACCGTGAGGAAGAATCAGCAAAGCAGCAAACAGGGGGCCCAGAGCCGAACCGACATTACCACCGACCTGGAACAGCGATTGCGCCAGGCCATGTCGTCCGCCCGATGCCATGCGCGCGATGCGTGAGGATTCGGGATGAAAGACTGAAGAACCGGTACCCACCAGAATGGCCGCCAGCAACAGATAGGGGAAAGAAGGCGCAACTGACAGAAGCAGCAGGCCGACCAGGGTGGAACCCATGCCGAAAGTGAGGGAATAAGGCTTGGGGTGCTTGTCGGTATATAAGCCGATCATCGGCTGCAGCAGGGACGCGGTAATCTGGTACACAAGTGTGATCAGACCGATTTGCGCGAAGCTCAGACTGAAATTATCCTTGAGCATCGGATAGATGGCCAGCAGGATAGACTGGATCATGTCGTTCATCATATGAGCGACACTGATGGCCCCCAGAACCTTGAAGGCCGTGGAATCTGCAGGTCTTGCGGCCGGCTGGGCCGCTGACGTTTCAGGTGCTGGTGTTGCGGCGCCAGGTGGCGTTGGCGCTATGGTGGCTGTTTCTATTGCGGCAGTTTCGGTTGACATGGCATTCGGCATAATTACAGTCGTAATAACCCTAGTATACCCGTGCTAGAATTCCCGGATGTGCCAATTTTCGTCGAGAAACTGACAGTGAATTCTTCAAACCTGCGAAGCAGAAACGCGGCAGATTACCAGTTCATTGCACCTGTTGTGGCTGCGATGGCCAAGGAATTTGCGCAGGGCACCAGTTCGGCGATGCATTCGCATCCCCGCGCGCAGCTGATTTTTGCCCCAAAAGGGGTGATGCGCGTAACCACGCAGAAAGGCTTTTGGCTGCTGCCACCGTTGCGTGCCCTATGGGTGCCGGCAGGCGTTCTTCACACCACGGTGGCAGTCAGTCATGTGGATATGCGCACGCTCTATGTTGACATGCAGGCGGCCTCTGGGCTCTGGCCTGACTGCCAGGTGATTGAAGTCAGCAGTCTGCTGCGCGAACTCATTCTGAGCCTGACCGCAGAGCCCATGGTTTATGGGCAGAATGAGCGGGGCGGAAGAATTGCGTCGCTGATACTTTCCGAGTTGCCCTACGCGCAGACCATTCCCACGCAAATTCCCTGGCCGCGCGATCGACGCCTTGTGTCTGTGTGTGAACGCATTATGGAAGAACCGGGGCGCAACGCTGCGCTGCGCGCCTGGGCCGATGCAGTGGGCGCCAGCGAGCGCACGCTGATCCGGCTGTTCCAGTCTGAACTGGGAATGAACTACCGACAGTGGGTGCAGCAGGTGCGACTGGCCGACGCGGTGTGCCGGCTATCCATGGGGGAATCCATCGCGCATATTGCCCGGGAACTGGGCTATCGCAGCCCCAGCGCCTTCAGTTATATGTTTCGCCGGGTAATGGGGCTGGCGCCCACAGCCTATCTGGGGGATAAGCGCGACAACCATTGATGAAATGAGAGTGTCTGTTCCATTTGAGAGCGCCTCTTCGATTTGAGAGTAGCTCTTCATTCAATGTGAGAGCAGTTCCTCAATGAGAGGGAGCAATTTCATTTGATAATATGAGAATGCATCTTATTACCAATTGTGATAGAATCCCCGCTTTCCCATCATGCCCGCAGAACTCATGTCATTCACGACTGCAGGCGCCCGTTGTGTCTGAAAGCGGAGTGTATCCCTATGTCATCCTGGAAGTCCCGAATTCGTCAAACCCTGTTCGTCTGCAGCGCAGCCTTATCCGCCGTGGCATTGCAAGTGCAGGCCTATCCGCTGACCGTTGAACATGCCGCCGGCAAAACCACGCTGCAGTCAGAGCCGAAAAAAACGGTGGTTTTTGATCTGGCGTCACTCGATACCATGCACGCCCTGGGTGTCGAAGCCAGCGCAGTTCCAACATCCAAGTATGTGAATCAACTCTCGGGCTACGCCAGCGATTCATTTCCTAAAGTGGGTTCTCTGTTCGAGCCGAACTATGAAGCCATCAATTCGCTCTCGCCCGATCTGATCATCGTAGGCGGACGGTCAGCCCCTAAATACGCAGACCTGAGCAAACTGGCACCTACCATTGACCTGACTGT
>JAFAGQ010000273.1 GCA_023422555.1 Pseudomonadota bacterium | reverse complement strand
GCGCCGCGTTACAAACTTATTTTAAAGTATATTGGTACTTCCTTTCGGAATTTCCAGGGCAAAACTGTATGATTACGCGTTCAAGTGTGACATATTATTGTCCACATCCGATGACTATACACGGGCAGGCCCTTGGCAAACCCACCGTTGTAATGAAACGAAATACAAAATATCTGAGAGACAAATGATGAAAAAGTTCCTTTTCTGCCTGGCGGGTGTCGCACTGGCGACTTCCGGTTCTGCTGTTTTTGCCGCTGGCGATACGGTCAATGTTGGTGTGGTGGTGTCGGCTACCGGTCCGGCCGCCTCTCTGGGTATTGCCGAGCGCAATACCGTGGCGCTGCTGCCGCGCAGCATTGGCGAGACCTCAATTAACTATACCATTCTTGATGATGCGACCGATGCCACACAGGCGGTACGCAATATGCGCAAGCTGATCAGTGAAAATAATGCAGATGTCATCATCGGCACTACGGCGACGCCCGGGTCGCTGGCGATGGTGGATGTGGCGGCTGAGAAAAAGATCCCCATGATCAGTCTGGCTGCCAGCGCAAGCATTGTGGAACCGGTAGAGGGTGCACGCACCTGGTCTTTCAAGACTCCGCAAAACGATGTGCTGATGGCAACTGCCGTGGTCAAGGCCATGGAAAAAGCCGGTACCAAAAAGCTTGGCTTTATTGGTTTTTCTGACGCCTACGGGCAGAACTGGCTTAAAGAGCTGAAGAATGCGCTGCAGGGTAAATCCATAGAGATTGTTGCCACTGAAGCCTATGCGCGTCCCGATACCAGCGTCACAGGTCAGGTGCTCAAACTCATCGCCGCCAAACCCGATGCCATTCTGATTGCCGGCTCTGGTACCGCCGCCGCCTTGCCTCAGCGTGAACTCAAACAGCGCGGCTTCAAGGGTCAGATCTATCAGACCCACGGCGCCGGGAATGCAGAATTTCTGAAAATGTGCGCTTCGGCCTGCGAAGGGCTGATTCTTCCTGCCGGCCCGATTCTGGTCGCCGATCAGCTTGCCCAGGACAATCCGCTGCGTGCAACGGGTCTGGACTACACCCAGAAATATGAAGCCAAATACGGCAAGGGCACTGTCAGCGGTTTTGGCGGCCATATGAACGATGCAGGTGCATTGGTGGCCGCAGCCATTCCAAAGGCACTGGCAGCGGGCGCCAAACCCGGTACAGAGGCGTTTCGCCAGGCATTGCGTGATGCCTTGGAAAACAGTAAGGAGGTCGTTGGCGTCCATGGTGTTTTCAATATGTCTGCCAAAGGCCATGCCGGTCTGGATGATCGGGCACGGGTTCTGCTGCGGGTCAAGGACGGGCACTGGCAGTTGGCACAGGATCTGAACTGATCAGACGGGCAGGGCAGTGGCACGGCAGCATTGAAACGGAAAAAGAATGGATTGGTCGATCGCAAAAATATTATTGCAGGACGGGCTGGTTACCGGGGTGATTTATGCATTGCTGGCGGTGTCGCTGGTCCTGGTATTTGCCGTCACGCGTATTATCCTCATTGTTCAGGGGGAATTTGTCACTTACGGCGCGTTGACGTTTGCGGTCATGGCTGACAATCAGGTGCCCGCCACGCGCTGGCTTCTGATTGTTGCCGGAGCCCTTGTGTTCTGTCGCGAGCTGTGGCTGGTCATGCAGGGTAAACCTGGCAAAACCCTTTTTGCTTCTGCGCTTTTCTGTCTTGTCCTGCCTGTTGCCCTGTTTTTTATTGTGCCTGCCGTTCTGGGCACGAGTCCGTCCCTGTGGGTCAAGGCGCTGCTCACTCTCTGCCTTATCGTGCCGCTGGGTCCTATGCTGTACAAGCTGGCCTACGAACCGGTAGCTGAAAGTTCCGTCCTTGCGCTGTTTGTGGTGTCCATTGCCGTGCACTTTGCTTTCGTGGGAATGGGGCTGGCATTCTTTGGCGCCGAAGGGCGGCTGGTTTCCGAACCGTTCTTTGACGGGCAGCTGGATATGTTCGGGCTGACATGGACTTATCAGCACCTGTTCGTCATAGCCATGACAGTTGTGATTATCATTGCGCTGTGGCTGTTTTTCGGCCATACGCTTTACGGGAAGGCATTGCGCGCCACTGCGGTCAATCGTCGCGGCGCGCGCCTGGTGGGCATCAGCACAAACATGTCCGGCTTTCTGACCTTTCTGCTTTCATCCATTGTCGGCGTCCTTTCGGGGATCATGATTATTTCGTTCATTTCCATCACTTACGAAACGGGCTTCATGATTGGTCTGAAGGGCTTTGTCGGTGCCATTATTGGCGGCTTGATGAGCTACCCGATAGCCGCCGCGGGAGCCTTGCTGGTGGGCATTATCGAATCGTTTTCCACATACTGGGCCAGTGAGTATAAAGAGGTTATTGTGTTTGCGCTGATCATACCGGTGCTGCTGATTCTGTCCGTGACCAGTCGTCACGATGATGAGGAGTAAGCCATGAAAAAATGGCCTGTTCCCGTTTTTGTTCTGTTGTTGGTGTTAATCCCATTGCTGCCAGGCGTGCCCGAGTTCTGGATCAATCAGCTGAATGCCATTGGGATTGCCAGCCTGGTGGTTATCGGTCTGGTCGTGCTCACAGGTGTCGGGGGGCTGACGTCCTTTGGGCAGGCAACCTTTGTGGGTATCGGCGCCTATGCCACGGCATGGCTGTCTGCAACCATGTCGCAATCGCCCTGGCTGGGACTGGTGCTGGGCATTGTTCTTACGCTTCTCCTGGCTTTTGTGCTGGCCCAGATTACGCTGCGGCTGTCCGGACATTATCTGTCGCTGGCGACCATCGCAGTCTGCCTCATTTTCTATTATCTATACGGGAACATGCCATTTCTGGGCCGTCACGATGGGATTCCCGGCATCCCTCCCATTTCGTTTTTCGGCTTTCCCTTGTTGGAAGCGCAGAGTATTTATTATCTGATCTGGTTTGTGGTGCTGCTGGCTGCCTGGACGGCGGTGAACCTGCTCAATTCGCGTAGCGGCCGCGCCATCCGCGCACTGAAAAACGGCCAGAAAATGGCGGAGTCATTTGGCGTGCATACCTTCCATTACAAGGTGATCGCATTTATCTACGCGGCCTTGCTTGCCAGTCTGGCAGGCTGGCTATATGCGCACGAACAGCGCGCCGTCAGTCCAAGCACATTCGGCATCAACTATGGGATTGAATATCTGTTCATGATGGTGGTGGGCAGTGTATCGTCAGTCTGGGGCGGTATTTTTGGCGCTGCCGTCATTCTGATTCTGAAGGATCAGATCCAGGATATTGCGCCGCGTCTTTTCGACAGTTCAACCAATTTTGAACTGATCGTCTTCGGCGTACTGGTGGTGTTGGTGCTGCATCACGCGCGCGAGGGTTTGTGGCCGCTGGTGACGCGATTGTTTTACGGAATCAGTGGATCAGTGCGCGGCAAAAACGCGGCCGCTGAATCGATTGGAAGTACAGCGCCGGTTGCTGCACCTGCTTACGGTTCGCAATCGGGTGTTTTGGCTGCCGAAGGCTCGACTTTTAACGCTTCATCTGCAAACGCTTCGTCGTCAGACACTTCATCTTCAAACGCTTCTTCCTCTCGCGCTGTATCTTCGGACGGAGCTTCTTCATACTGGTGGCTGCAGGGTGAGCAGCTTGCGCGGGCGGAAAAACCGCAGCCGGGCGGGCTGCTGCTTCAGGTCGATAAAATTCGCAAGGAGTTTGGCGGACTGGTGGCCGTTAATGATGTGTCGTTTTCGGTGCAGGCCGGGCAGATCGTGGGCCTTATCGGCCCCAATGGCGCCGGCAAAAGTACCACCTTCAACCTGATCACCGGCGTGCTGCCGCTGACTTCCGGTTCCGTGACCTTCCGTGGCAAAGTGCTGCAGTCGGCAACGCCCGGCGAGATTGCCCGACTGGGAATCGCGCGCACGTTTCAGCACACACAGCTGCTGCCACAAATGAGCGTGCTGGAAAATGTTGCGCTGGGCGCGCATTTGCGCCGCTCTGTGGGCGCGATGCGAAGCCTGGTCCGACTCGATAGAAGTGATGAGGCCGCGTTATTGCGCGAGGCTGCCACGCAACTGAGCAGGGTGGGTCTGGCTGACTGCATGATGGAACTAGCTGGCAATCTGTCTTTGGGAAAACAGCGTATTGTGGAAGTGGCCCGCGCGCTGGCGCTGGATCCGTCGCTATTGCTGCTGGACGAACCGGCGGCAGGCCTGCGTTATATGGAAAAGCAGGAGCTGGCCGCTGTACTGTCCGGTCTGCGCGATGAAGGCATGAGCATTCTGCTGGTTGAGCACGATATGGATTTTGTGATGAAGCTGACCAATCATCTGGTCGTGATGGATTTTGGTACGAAGATCGCTGAAGACACGCCGGTGCAGATTCAGCAGAATGAGAAAGTTTTGCAGGCCTACCTGGGCGGACTGGACGAGTCACCGGATACTGTTGCGGACGCGGCGGGCGATGGGGTGCTGCCTCAGGGAGGACACGCATGAGCCGATTTCTGCAGGCAGAAAATATCAGTGCCCAGTACGGCAAAGTGCGTGCCGTGAACGAAGTGAGTCTGGGAATGGATCAGGGGCAGGTGGTGACTGTCATCGGTGCCAATGGCGCCGGTAAATCCACTTTGCTCAACACCCTGATGGGTTCACTGCCATTATCCGGCCGGGCCCAGGGCCGTATTCTGTATCAGGGTCAGGACATTACCCGCATGCCGGTTGAAGAGCGAGTGGCGGCGGGTCTGTGTCTGGTGCCCGAGAAACGCGAGCTCTTTACCAGTATGTCTGTGCAGGACAATCTGCTGCTGGGTGGATTCCGTCAGTATCGCAAACGTGTTGCCGGCTGGCGCGATACGCTGGACCAGGTCTATTCACTGTTTCCAAGGCTTCTTGAACGGCGCGGTCAAATGGCGGGCACGCTATCAGGCGGCGAGAGGCAGATGCTGGCCGTTGGTCGAGCGATGATGGCCAAACCCGCCTTACTGATGCTGGACGAGCCGAGTCTGGGTCTGGCGCCACGTGTGGTGCAGGAAGTCTTTCATACCATTTTGCGCCTGCGTGAGACCGGCGTATCGATTCTGCTGGTAGAGCAGAATGCACGTGCTGCCCTGCAGGCATCCGACTATGGCTATGTGCTGGAGATGGGAGAGGTCGCGATTGAAGGTTCTTCTGCAGACCTGCGTGCTGATCCTAAAGTGGCACAAAGCTATCTTGGATTCGGCAATGCCAGTGCGGAAGCGGTCAGCGCTGAACTTGCTCACGCAGAGAGTGCAGATCCGGATGGCGCGGGACAGCCGTCAATTAAGTAGTCGTTGACGCGTCTTTTGACGTTGAAGCTTTCTTAGGCGCGGATGCCTTCTTCGTAACCGGCGCTTTTTCTGCTACCCGCGTCTTCTTCGTGGTTGATGCTTTCTTCGCAGGCGCTGCTTTTTTCTGAGCAGACATCTTTTTCGACACTGCCGCTTTGCCCGACGTTGCTGTTTTCTTTTGCGACGCCCGGGTCGGCTTCGCTTTCTCGCCCAGATTCTTGTCTTTATATTCGCATAGATCTTCGATGCCGCATTGCGGACATTTTGGCGTTCTGGCTACGCAGATATAGCGGCCATGCAGAATCAGCCAGTGATGGGCGTTGAGCAGATATTCTTTGGGAACCAGACGCAGCAGTTTGTCTTCAACTTCCCGTACATTTTTTCCAGGCGCCAGACCGGTCCGGTTGGAGACCCGAAAGATGTGCGTATCTACTGCCATTGCTGGCTGACCAAAAGCGGTATTGAGCACCACATTGGCCGTCTTGCGGCCGACACCGGGCAGTGCCTCCAGCGCCTCGCGATTGTCGGGAACCGCGCCAGCGTACTGCTCCTGCAGGATGGCACAGGTTGCCAGAGCATTTTTCGCCTTGGTTTTGTAAAGCCCGATAGTGCGGATCTTTTCGGTGAAGGCATCCAGACCCAGATCCAGTATATCCTGAGGTGTTTTACAGGTATCGAAAATGTGCCGGGTCGCCAGGTTCACCGATTTGTCGGTCGCCTGCGCAGACAGCAGCACGGCAATCAATAGCTGAAAGACGTTTTCGTATTCGAGCTCGGTTTTAGGATTGGCATTCGCCGTGGCCAGACGCTCAAAAATCAGTCGACGCTTATCTGCATTCATTGGTCGCCTCCGGGGTCACGCGCTTTCTGGCGTCGGGCACGCGCGCGCTGCAGGGCAAGTGCAATGGCTGCTTTCTTGGCGTCTTCTGCCGATTGCGCCGCTGTAACGGGCGAGGCTCCTTCGTTGGCCGGACTCGTGGAATCACCGTCCCTTGTGACGCTGTTGTCCAGTTCGGTTTTATCATTCTCTGCTGTCTGGTTCTGCATTGCAGCCCGTATTGCCGCCTGCCGTAAACGGTTTTCTTTCTCTTCCGCCTGTTTGTTCAGACGAGCCGCGCGCTGATCGTGGCGCTCACGAGCGGCATCGGCGTCAGCCTGCGTCCACTCCCGGTCGGCCTGGACCATGCTGATACAGTCAACGGGACAGGGCGCAACACACAGGTCACAGCCCGAGCACAGGTCCGGGATGACGGTATGCATAAATTTATTGGCACCCACGATCGCGTCCACCGGACAGGCGCGGATGCACAAGGTACAGCCGATACAATGGGCTTCATCGATGACGGCCAGCAACAAGGGGCCGGGCGTACCACAGGATTCGTCCAGCGGGAGCACCGGCGTGTCCAGAATCGAGGCGAGTTTTTCTACCCCGGCTTCACCGCCTGGCGGGCAGCGATTAATCGTGGTTTCGCCGCTGGCCAGAGCCGTAGCGTAGGGTCGGCAACCGTCGAAGCCGCATTTGGTACATTGCGTTTGCGGTAATACCGAGTCGATGCGGTCGATGAGCGGAGCGAGATTCATAAGGAGCAGGAAAAAAAGGACGCGGCAATGACCGCGTCCCTGCTATTGTACCGAAAACGCAAGGCTCAGTTGCTTTCAGGCCGCCTCTGCAGTCCGACTGTTGTGTTTTTCTTCGGTCTCGGTGATAAAGGCTTCTACCACGGGGAAAATCTGTTTTCTCCATTTGGACCCGGAGAAAATCCCGTAGTGACCACAGCCTTTGGCCAGGAAATGCTGTTTATCGGTTTTCTTCAG
>JAFAGQ010000103.1 GCA_023422555.1 Pseudomonadota bacterium | reverse complement strand
ACATAGCGGACATTCGGGTATTCTGCACAATTGTTAAAGCTGTCATCTGTCAGAATGATTTTGGTGCGCATTCTGTTATGATGCAAAAAATTCCAGTCAGGCAGACCAATTTGGACGGCGTTGAAGCCAAAAGAATCGGCCACAATCTGATCGAATTTTTTAGATTCCCACTGAATGACGCGTTGGCCCGGGTCCGTATTGAACCAATCGGCAAGATTGATGATTCGCGAATGGATTTGTTTCACAGATTCCTCGGTATAAATGCGGCGCCTTAGTAGATTGAGACTACCCGATGACGATAAAAATCTGGCCGATAAGCGCGTTTAGCGACAATTATATCTGGGCAATTGTACAGTCAGACAAAGCTGTTGTCGTGGACCCGGGACAAGCTGCTCCCGTACTGGAATACCTGCAGAAACACGGGTTAACCCTGACAAATATTCTCATCACCCATCACCACAATGATCACGTGGGCGGCGTACCCGAACTGGTTGAAAAAACCGGCGCGACCGTCTACGGACCTGCAAATTCTGATATTCCCTGTCGAAATGTCGCCGTGGGTGAAGGCGACACTGTGAATTTGCCTGGTTTTGGGCAGTTTTCTGTTCTGGAAGTTCCTGGCCATACGCTGGATCATATTGCCTACTTTGGGCAGGTCGATGGCCGCAATGTGCTTTTCTGTGGTGACACCCTCTTTGCGACGGGTTGTGGAAGACTATTTGAAGGAAATTCTAGACAAATGCAACAAAGCCTTGATAAATTTAAAAAAATGCCCCACAATACGTCCGTCTATTGCGCTCACGAATACACTCTGGGCAACATTCGCTGGGCACGCACCGTGGATCCCCACAACCCTGATCTTGAGCAATGGCAGCGCGAAGCAGAGTCATTGCGCAACAATCATCAGGCAACGGTTCCAACTTCTTTGGAACACGAACTCAAAACCAATCCGTTCATGAGAACGGATGAACCGGTTGTCATCACCGCAGCCGAACAGCAAGCCGGTCATTCTCTGGCCCGTCCCGAGAATGTACTTGAAGTATTACGTGAGTGGAAAAACCATTTCTGAGACAGACTATATGAAATTAGTACGATTTTTTCTGGTGGGTTGTGTCATCGCGCTGACCGGCTGCGCGTCCTCTGGAGGCGGGGGCAAATACAGCGATGCGGTCAAGTACCACGGACCCAACCGGGATGTCTGGGATCGCGTGCGCAAAGGTTTTGACATGCCGCCCCTGCAGGATGAAAAAGTCGCCTATTGGACCAATTACTACGCCTCGCGCCCAGGTTCAGTCCAGACCATGGCTGCGCGCTCCGGCAAATACATTTACCACATTACCAAAGAGCTGGAAAAACGGAATATGCCCACCGAGCTGGCTTTGCTGCCGTTCGTGGAAAGCGCCTATAACGCCCAGGCACTGTCCCGCTCTCGTGCGGCAGGCCTCTGGCAATTTATTCCCAGTACCGGTACTCATTACAAGCTGAAGCAGGACTGGTGGAAAGACGACCGGCGCGATCCGGTGGAATCCACCCGCGCCGCGCTGGACTACCTGTCCTACCTGTATACATTCCAGGGTAATGACTGGCACCTGGCACTGGCTTCCTACAACTGGGGAGAAGGTGCTGTGCAGCGGGCGCGTGCCCGTGTGGGCGGCGGCGGCTTCCTGGACCTGAGAATGCCGGCGGAAACACGCAATTACGTGCCCAAGCTGATGGCCATCCGCAATATCGTGGCCAATCCCCAGAAATACGGCATTACGTTGCCGTCCATTCCCGACAAACCTTATTTTGAACAGATCCGCCGTACCAAAGACATCGATGTGGCTGTGATGGCCCGCCTTGCCGGTATTTCGGTTGCCGATTTCAAGGAACTGAATCCTTCCTATAATCGTCCGACGTTGCTGGCATCCCAGGATCCCAATATTCTGCTGCCGGTTTCAGCGGTCAGCACCTACAAGAAAAACCTGGCCAATTTCAGAGGACAGCTGGCAACCTATAAGGGTTACGAGCCAGCTCCAGGCGAATCACTCGCCGCCATTGCTCAGGCGCATGGCATTTCCCTGCAGAAGCTCAAGTCCCTTAATGGCTACTCTTCACGTCAGTCCGTGGCGCTGTCATCCCGTGCGCTTATGATTCCGGTGCAGCCTGACTTCAATCCCGATTCTATTGTTCCTCGCGGTCTGCCTCCAACGGCACCCGATGGCAATTATCGTGAGTCTGACAGCATGCTGGCCGACAACACGCCGCCGCCGGTGGCACCTTCTGCACCAACGCCGGTGGTTGCTCCTCGCGTCTATGCAAGCAACACACCTGCAGCGAGCTACAACGCTCCGACATCAACCTTGCGTCAGACAAGTGGTGCCTCTCTGCCTAATGGCGGCAATGGTGGTGTGATCCGTCAGGTGGCAAGCAATACGCCTGCGCCAGCTGCTTCCGCCAGACATGAAGTGGTCTGGGATACGGGAAGCAACAGTCAGCCCGCGCCTCGCACGACGCCAGCTTCCAATGATGATCCGCTGGCCGCCCTGGTTGCAGAGAACGAAGTTCGTACACCGCCCGTGTCAAACGAATCGGTTCGCTATGTGGCCCAGGCTGCGCCTGCCTATCAGGGTGCAGTGCGTCCGGCGACAGCCGTGGCTCGGCCAGCTGTGGCGATGGCGCCTCCCGCTGCGCCGGCAGTGCGTGCCGCCGCTTATTCGCCTCGCAGCAAATCAGCAGGCAGCCCGCCAGAGCACTTTGTATCTCAGGGCGAGACTCTGTACTCTCTGGCCAAGCGCTACGGTACAACAGTTGAGGATCTGAAAGCACTGAACAATATCGGTGCCGAAGGACTGAAAGCCGGGCTTCGCCTGCGCCTGCCAGGAACGGCCATCCGCGGCTAGATTTCCCGGGCACCTGCCTAAATCTTTGTGAAACACTGCGCAATGCCTTTGCATTGCGCATTTTTTTTATAATGTCGAACATTGAAAAACAAATAGGAATGCAAATGGGCTTTCTTGCCAATAAACGAATTCTGGTCACCGGGGTCCTTTCGA
>JAFAGQ010000332.1 GCA_023422555.1 Pseudomonadota bacterium | reverse complement strand
TGCCCTTGTCATCCGTGACGGGCTTGCCTTTCTCGTCCCGCAGCTGCTTTTCTTCATAAAAACGAAAGGTCTGAATTAGGGATCCCTTTTCTCCCTTGTTAATCCGGTAGCCGCGCTCCTTGGCCTGCTTAAACGTTAACCACCGTGGATCCGCATAGCCCGCCGATAACAAATTCATCACATTACTGGCACGATAAGCTTTTCCGGTCGATTCGTTATAAGGCAAACCAATAGGCACTGCCTCCCAGGGTTGCTGCCAGGGAGCTGTTCCCGCTTGCAATTGCTTGATTATTTTCTCGGCCAGTTGCTCATGAAATGCCGGCTTTTTGTCAGCCATCTGTTTTCTCCTGAAACAAAAAGCCCAACCATCTTGAACTGCACCCCAAAATTTGGACGATGACCATCCAACCTATAGGAGTTCAGCAACATGGCTAAGCATTCGTTAGAATTTAAATTTCAAGTAGTTCAGCACTACTTAAAAGAAAAGGCTGGGTACAAAAACACAGCCTTTGCATTTGGAATCGACTTCAGCACAGTGCGAAAATGGGTAACCCGGTATCGTGTGTATGGCAATAACGGGCTAGAGCGTAAAGTGGGAACACTTCGCCACGACCCAGATCTCAAGCTGCAAGTCGTTCTGGCAGTCTTGGAACAAGGATTGACGAAGAAAGAAGTCGCGCTAAAATTTGGTGGTATTGAGACGTCGACAGTGACTACGTGGATCGACCGATACACTGAAAACGGTCTTCAAGGACTTATCCCAAAAACTGCAAAAAGCATGCTATCAAAGGATGAAAAGACATTGCCTTCGAAAAAATCCGATGCTCGAAAAACCCAGAAAGAGCTTTTAAATGAGCTTGATTACCTGCGAGCTGAGAATGCTTACCTAAAAAAGCTCGATGCCTTAATTCTGAGACACCAAGCGCTGGCCTAAAAGCCCAAGCCATCGCAGAATTAAGGCGATTACATCCGTTAAAAGTATTGCTTCAGATTGCTGATATGGCGCGTAGCACATATTTCTATCAAGTTAAAGCAAATGAAAGGCCAGATAAAAATGCTTGGTTAAAAAAACAAATACAAACTATTTACCATCGGCATAATGGGCGATACGGTTATCGCAGAATCACTATGGCAATCAGAAATGCTGGTCACCGCGTGAACCACAAAACTGTTCAGAAAATTATGCAAACATTAAACTTAAAATCTTGTGTGCGCATCAAAAAATATCATTCTTATAAAGGGTATTTAGGCAAAACTGCGAATAACCTTCTGAGACGAGAATTTGCAGCTTCGAAGCCAAATATCAAATGGGTTACTGACGTAACTGAATTTCGAGTGCACGGGCAGAAGCTCTATCTGTCGCCCATTATGGATCTTTTTAATGGCGAGATTATTGCCTACAAAATAACCCGCGCTCCCGTATATGGTCTAATCCGCGATATGTTGTTAAAGGCGCTACGAAAATTACAGCCTGGTGAAAAGCCAATGCTTCATTCGGATCAAGGTTGGCAATATCACATGCCTGACTATCGCAAATGCTTAAAGGAAAACGGATTGATACAAAGCATGTCTAGAAAAGGCAACTGCTTGGATAATGCGGCAATGGAGAGCTTCTTTGCAACACTAAAATCAGAATGCTTATACACATCGAAATTTGATTCCGTCGAGCAACTTGAAAAGCAACTTCATCATTACATTCACTACTACAATCACGACAGGATAAAACTCAAGTTAAAAGGCATGAGTCCTGTGCAATACAGAAATCAGATGTATTAAATTCAAGTTGATCTAACACACACTGTCAAATACATTGAATCAAAATTTACGGTTTTATGAAAAAAGGGACAATGAATATGCATATACTTCCTGCCACAATTCAAGACGCCGATTCGATCGCTTCTTTGTTGCATCAACTGGGCTATCCAGCTACTAAAGCACTAGTGGAAAACAAACTATCGACTTTCGCTGGGCGCAAGACAGATATAGTTTTAATCGCAAAAGAAGAAGAAATAATCGAAGGAGTAATCAGCCTGCATGTACAGGATTTATTTCATCAAGAAGGGCGTTTAGGACGGATCACATCGCTTGTAATAAACGATCAACGTCGAGGTAAAGGAGTTGGCAGTATGCTTGTCCGTGCTGCCGACGAGTTTTTTATAGCTTCGGGATGCAGACGATCGGAAGTCACAAGTGGCGATCATCGGCCAAGAGCCCATTCGTTTTATCAAGGGCAGGGCTATCAGGAGGACGAACGCAGATTTGTAAAGCATTTCCAAACTATCTGATGTGTCCTGTCAATAAAAATGTGAATCAGTCCTAATTAGCTCAAAAACAGTGTCCAAATTAAGGGGGTCAGTTCATCTCTGGCTGGGCCCTATCAGTGTATTTATAGCGATACGAGAAGGATTACTGCTCGACCCTCTCGCTGACCAGGGTTTGGCTTTGTGCCAGCGCCCCACGCTCGGCACTCGTGAAATGATCCGACTCATAGCCGTAAAGCTGCGGCATCTCCAACATAAATTCAAACAATTGCTGGTGCTCGTCCAATTCCATTACCTCGTTTTCAGACATCGTGTTTTCTCCTGTATCAACGATTGTTTTGTGCTTGTCGCCACTGCCACGGCTCAAGCGCATCCGCATTCGCCCACAATCCACGCTTTTCGCTGCGGGCCTGGCCTTCCAAATCGCCATAATTGGAATATTGGATATCTCCCCGATAACGATACGCCCAGGCCCAACCGCTACGAACTAAAAGCGCATTAACTGATATTTCCCGCTGTTGATGAGAATCCGGATCGAGCCTCATTACAAAAAGCTCTCCTAGTCCCCGCCCGTACCTGTCCTGACCGTCCAACGCCACACGTACCGTACGTCCAGCATGCTCCGCAATTAACTTAACTAAAAACTGCTGAGCACGTTGCCCCGCCTCCTGAGACAATTCAGGTGCATCGATGCCAAGT
>JAFAGQ010000262.1 GCA_023422555.1 Pseudomonadota bacterium | reverse complement strand
GGCGGCTGTATAGATATCAGGTGGCTGTATAGATGTTAGTGCATGGGTACAATATGACCGGCTGGGTAGTGCACGGCGACACCAAAGGGAGGCATGCCGCGGTTTTTTCCATCGCCCAAGTCAAACGCTTGCCTGTCGCACTGACAGAGCAGCCGATTGTCTTATGGTGAAGGGGAAGAGGTCCAATTGTGCGGCAGGAGCTCGTTGATCCGATTATTCGGATGGGTCGGCAAGCGCTCCAGTACGTCCCTGAGATAGGCGTACGGGTCATGGCCATTGAGTTTGGCCGACTGGATTAAGCTCATGATAGCCGCCGCCCGTTTACCTGAGCGCAGGGAACCGGCGAACAGCCAGTTCTTGCGGCCCAGGGCGATGGGTCGGATCTGGTTCTCGGTATGGTTGTTGTCGATCGGCAGGCGGCCATCGTCCAGATAGTGGGTTAAGGCTTGCCATCGTTTGAGACTGTAGTCCAACGCCCGGGCGATACCGGTATTGTCGGGCACCTTGAGCCGGTGCTCCCGCATCCAGGCATACAGGGCTGCGGCCACAGGCCGGGCCTGCTGCTGGCGCAACGCCTGGCGCTGTTGGGGCGTCATGTCCCTGGCCTGGGCCTCAACACCGTAGAGCTGGCCGATCAGGACCAACGCCTGTTCGGCAATCAGACTCTTGCCCCTGTCGTGCAGCTCGAAGAACTTGCGCCGGGCATGGGCCATGCAGCCCACCTCCGTGATGCCCTGCTCGAAGCAGGCTTTATAGCCGCCGTAATCATCACACACCAGCTGCCCCTGCCAGTCGCCCAGGAACGCTCGGGCATAGGCGCCCGCGCGGCCCTCGGTAAAGTCATAAACCACGGCTTTTAACGATTCGTAAACTCCAGGTGTATAGGCCCACAGGTAGGCCCGATGCGTCTTGCCACTGCCTGGCTGCAACATCTGCACGAGGGTCTCGTCCGCCTGCAGCACCGATTGGGCCAGGATCGATTCGCGCAGGGCATCAACCAGCGGCTGCAGTTGAGCCCCGCAGCTGCCGACCCATTGCGCCAGTGTGCTACGCACCAGCCTGACACCAGCGCGCATAAAGATCTGTTCCTGGCGATACAGGGGAAGATGATCGGCGAACTTGGACACCAGCACCTGGGCCAGTAGACCCGACGTGGCCAGACCCTTGTCGATGATCTGCGCCGGCATTGGCGCCTGCACGAGGGTCTGGCACTGACGGCAGACCCATTTACCCCGGATATGGCGCTGGACGGTCAGCATGCTGGGCACATGATCCAGCTTCTCGGTCACGTCCTGGCCGATGCGCTGCAACTGGCAACCACAGGCACAGATCGTGGAATCAGGTTCGTGATGATGATCAATGCGTGGGAGTTCGGGCGGCAAGGCCTGGCGCTTCGGTGGCGCGCTATCACGAGTCTCGACCTGGGTTCTGGAACTCTGTCGCTGCAATTGCTGCTCGATATCGGCCAGATCGGCCTCAATGGTCTCGTCCAACAGACTGCCCTGGACCCCCGCGGACTGCTCGCTTCGCGCACCGAAGCGGTGACGGCGCAGGATCGCCAGCTCGTGCAGCAGTTGCTGATTGCGACTCTCGCTCACCTGTAGCTGCTGCATCAACTGGCGGGCCAGGGTTCGCAGCGCTTCAGAATCCAGTTGGTCAACAGAGGGAACAGAATCGGGAGACATACCAACTATCATGCCACTGTCCGTCTTCTGGCGCCATGGGCGTCTGCCCCAATTGCAAGAACCGATTACAGCAAGGCAATGGGCTGGGAAGTGCCCAGGCGCTGCCAGGGCAACCCCAGCACCAGGGCCTGCCATTGGGCTTGACTCAGGCGAAGATCCCCGGTACCAGGTACCGGCCAGCTAAATCCCCCCTGATGCAGGCGACGCATCGCCAGCCACACACCGATCCCGTCATGCACCAGCACTTTTAAGCGGCTGGCGCGACGATTGGCGAAGACATAGGCATGATGCGGTTGCGCCTGCCCGAAGGCATTGATCACCTGGGCCAGCAGCCGATCCACACCACAGCGCATGTCCATCGGCGCCACTGACAACCAGTACTGCTCAATCCGGATCATCGCATCACCTGCCGCAGCCAGGCCGCGCAGTGCGCCGAATCGCTCATCGTAAGCATCCGGCGAACACACATTGACACGGCCGCGCAAGCGGCCGTTATCTTTTAGTCCGTTTTCAGGGCAGTCCAGTTTTGTGGCAACAGTTCTTCGATTCGGCTGTTCGGATGTGTAGGCAGACGCGTCAGCACATCCTTCAGATACGCATACGGATCGTGCCCATTCATTTTGGCAGACTGTATCAGACTCATCACAGCCGCAGCTCTGCGGCCTGCTCGTTGCGAGCCGGCAAACAGCCAGTTCTTTCTCCCCAGAGCAATGGGGCGGATCCGATTTTCAATCCAATTATTATCGATCGGCAATCGCCCATCACTTAGGTATCGGGTCAGTGCGACCCAACGTTTCAGGCTGTAGTCCAGCGCTTTGGTGATGCCCATGCCCTCCGGCACTTTAAGCCGATTGGCCTGCAGCCAGGCATGCAACATCTTGGCAATGGGCCGGGCCTGTTGTTCTCGCAACTGTTGACGCGCTTCGGGTGTCATCTTCTGACCCTGCGCTTCGATATCGTACAACTGGCCGATCATCTCTAGCGCCTGCTGGGCGATCAGGCTTTTAGCAGATTTGTGCAGTTCGAAGAACTTACGTCGCGCATGCGCCATACAGCCTACCTCGGCAATGCCTTGCTCGAAGCACGCTTTGTAACCACCGTAGTCATCACAGACCAGTTCGCCTTGCCAGTTTCCCAGGAAGGTGCGCGCATAAGCACCGGCCCGGCCTTCAGTAAGGTCATAAACCACGGCCTTCAGATCCTGGAAGGCGCCTGGCGCATACGCCCACAGATAGGCACGATGCGTCGTCTTGCTACCCGGTTGCAGTACCTGTACGGGTGTCTCATCTACGTAGATCACAGGCTGGGCCAGGATTGTCTCGCGCAGAGCATCGACCAGCGGTTGCAAACGCACGCCACAGACACCGACCCAATCGGCCAGTGTTGAACTGGCCAGCTTGACGCCCGCCCGGGCGAAGATCTGCTGCTGTCGGTACAAGGGAAGATGGTCGGCATACTTGGCCACCAGCACGTGAGCGAGCAACCCCGAGGTGGCCTGGCCCTTATCAATGACCTGAGCCGGTACCGGTGCCTGGATCAATGTGTCGCATTGGCGGCATATCCACTTGCCGCGGATATGGCGTTCAACGCGGAACACGCCGGGTATAAAGTCCAGCTTCTCGGACTTATCCTCACCGATGCGCTGCATCTGGCAGCCGCATCCGCAGGTCGTCGATTCAGGCTCGTGGTGCACGTCAATACGGGGTAGTTCAGGCGCCAGGATCTGACGTCTTGGGGCCGCAGCCGTGTCTGGTACACTTGGCTTGCCTCCCAGATTGATCAGCTCCTGCTCGATAGCTGCAATGTCGGCATCGACCGCATCTTCCAGCAACAATCCCTGCACGCCAGCCAGTTGTTCGCTCTTCTTGCCGAAGCGATAGCGGCGCAAGACTGCGATCTCATGGTTCAGTTGCTGGATATGGGTTTGTTTAAAGAGGATCTCATGCGCCTGTTGGGCAATCTGCTGATCCTTGGCATGCAGCACCTGATCCTGCTGATCCAGTTTCCCCATCAATTGGCGCGCCAGTACCCGCAGGGCATTGGCGTCGAGCTCATCAATATTGGTAATGGGGGATCGTGACATGGTTGATATCATGCCATACAAATGCGCTGCCGCACCATGCGTACACGCCCCGATTGCCCAATAGCGTTTTATGGGTGCGGCGGGTTTTTACAGAAGATCAATCGTGTCCGCCGGACCCAGACGCTGCCACGGCAGGCCGATAACCAGGGCGCGAGCCTGCTCTGAGGTCAGTTGTGCATGTTGATCGCCTGCGCCGGGCCAATGCAAACTGCCCTGATGTAGTCTGCGCACCGCCAGCCATACCCCGAAGCTGTCGCATACCAGCACCTTTAACCGCGTCCCCCGACGATTAGCGAACAGATAGGCATGATAAGGGTGAGATGCACCGAACACCTCAATCACCCGGGCCATCAGCCGGTCCATGCCGCAGCGCATGTCCACCGGCTCGACCGCCAACCAGATCTGATCGATCCGGATCATCGGAGCAGCAATTGCAACAAGGTCGCACATTGACTCAGTGCATCCACTGGCAGCGTCAATGTGGCCGATACCGTCTTGCCCTGTAATTGCAATTGGCATGTCTGTGCCGGTAACTCGTTCAGCGGGACGGGCACAAACGATGGTCTGCACGATATTGCCGGATTGTCACTGGAGGAGTTCGCGCCATCCACATGCTCTCGGATCCAGCGCCGCAACATGTTGGCATTCAATCCGTTGGCCAACGCCAGGCCAGCCACCGAAACGTCAGGTTGCTGGCTCGCGGCAACGATCTCAGCCTTGAACGATGCTGAGTAGGCTCGGCGACTGCGCTTAACTAAGAGTAGTTCGTCTGTCATAGTGTCCACTTAATTTACGTGGACACTATCCTGGCAGTCTTGATAAGCGATCGCAAGGTGGTTTTACCGGATGCTTACCGCTCATCGGCCAGCGCACCGATACCGTTAGACCCGCGCGCTGCAGTTCCAGCTGAATCTGCCTCTCGGGTTCAGCGTCCAGAGGGGCTGCCTCAGCTGATATCGAAGCCGGCGTCGATAGAGGAACAGCAATAAATGCAGGCTCTGACCTGGCGGTGACAGCCGGTACTGACAACGCTCCCGCTGCGGCATCAGACTCGCCCCGGATGCTCGCCTCACGGATCCAGCGACGTAACACATTGGCATTGATGCCGTGGTGCAAAGCCAGCGCCGCCACGGAAACACCCGACTGTCGGCTGGCTGCAACCAGCTGTGCCTTGAACGGCCTGGAGTAAAACCGTCGAACCGGTTTGGCTGGCAGAAAATCGTCCATTATCGTGTCCACTTCAATGTATCGTGGACACTATCTTGCACTCATTCACTAAACGGAACTAGGTGTATTCCCCAGCCGCTTACCTTGGTCTTACGCTAGGGCTACTATGGGTTAGTCACCTTCGCCGCAAGCAGCAGGAAGTACTAGCCTTACGCGTAGGCCGCCTAAAGAAGAGCGGTCAATTTGTACA
>JAFAGQ010000237.1 GCA_023422555.1 Pseudomonadota bacterium | reverse complement strand
TTAAGTCTTACAGGGTTATAGAAATAACTGTGTATGCCAAAGAGTATGCGGAAAACGACGTAACGCCGTCGATACAAACAAAATAGATGGGCGGCAGGCGCCCGATTGACAGGTAAAGCACTTTCGCGGGAGAGCGAAAGGTGTACACAATTGAAACGGGTGATTGGAAATCAGGGCCATTGTAACAAATTGGTCGAAAGCCGGCAAACTGGCCCCTTGGGATTATCCCTAGGAGTCAATGCATTTCATGTATGAGAAAATGAATTTATGTACAAGAAATTTTGAAGATATTTTGAGGCACGGCCTCAGCAGAGGAAATACAAATAATGACAGAATCGATCGATTCCGCCGGGAGACAGGCAGAAGGCGGCAAAACGGCGGCGCGGCCATCGTGGATTGTGCGGGAACAGGATGTAGCGGGCTACAGTCCGGCCAATCATCATGGCACTGTGAACCGGCGGCTGATCGGTCCGGACACGGTAGGAGCCCGGCATCTGGAGGTGCTGGTGGGTACAATCGAACAGAACCGGGGAGCGCTGCCACATGCTCATCCGGGTATTGAACAGGTCGTTTATCTGCTGTCGGGCACGGCTGACGTAGAGATGGATGGCGAAAAAGGCAGTATGCAGGCCGGCGACTGCTGTTTTTTCCCGGCCGACAAGAAGCATGTTTTTACCGTGACCAGTGCCGAACCGGCCCGACTGCTGGTGATCTATTCTCCTCCGTATGAAGAGAATCCGGCGCGGGTGATCCGCGATTGAGTCTGCCACCGGTTCAAGCGGCGGCGGGCGCTCGTCGTCAGAAGATGTCGTTGTAGTCCAGGGAGGGCGCAGCAGTTTCAGAAGAGCGTCGTCTTATTACTCTGCATTCCAAAGAAATGCAGTCTGAAAAGGCAGGTTCATCAAGCCACAGCAAGAAGCCGATTCAGGAAGCAATCACAAAAAGAAGTCCAATTATTGGAGAGACAATGAAAATCAAATCCCTACGTTATTTGCTGGGTGCCACCGCCCTGATTGCTGCAGGCACGGCATGTGCTGCCTGGCCGCAAAAACCCATTACCATGGTCGTTCCCTTTCCCGCAGGCTCGGGCACAGACTCAGTC
Organism: Pseudomonadota bacterium; assembly: GCA_023422555.1. Lineage (GTDB taxonomy): Bacteria > Pseudomonadota > Gammaproteobacteria > Burkholderiales > Burkholderiaceae_B > Advenella. The sequence continues at coordinate 10,616 of JAFAGQ010000237.1, read as the reverse complement.
GGACGGATTTTTGCCCGCGAGATCACCAGTCGTCTGGGGCAACAGGTGATTGTGGAGAACAAACCCGGCGGCAACGGAACGATTGCGGCTCAGCAGGTCGCCCGCTCCAAGCCTGACGGCTACACGATCCTGATTTCCACCAATACGCCGCTGTCGGCCGCACCATGGCTGCAAAAAAGCGTGCCTTATGACGTGATGAAGGACTTTACGCCCATCGCGCGAGGCGGAAACCTGCCGTTCATTCTGGTTGCCAATATGAAGCAGCCTTTTAATTCGGTACAGGAACTGATCAAGCAGGCCAAAGCCAATCCGGGGAAACTGACGTATGCGTCCGGCAATAGTACGGGTATTGTAGCGGGGGCGACGCTGTCGCACGCGGCAGATATCAAGACGCTGCATGTTCCCTATAAAGGTACTCCCCAGGCGCTGACCGATCTGATCGGCGGTCAGGTGGACTACATGTTCACCGATCTGACCTCCGGTATGCCGTTTGTGGAATCGAAAAAAATCAAGGCACTGGCCGTATCCACCGCCAAGCCCAGCGCGCTGCTGCCCGATCTGCCGTCCATGGAAGCTGCCGGTATCAATAATTTCGATATCAATTCGTGGAACGGTTTTCTTGGCCCGGCAAAAATGGATCCGGAGGCCGTCACGACGCTTAACAAGACCATCAACAGTATCGTGAGCGATTCCAAAGTGAAGGATGAGCTGGCGCGCCTGGGATTTGATGCCTTCAGTGGAAGCCAGGAAGAATTTGCGGCATTTGTTGAAGAACAGTACAAGCTGTGGGGCAAACTGATCAAGGATGCCGGAATCGCTGTACAGTGAATGATGAAAAGTGCATTTGATGACATGTGCAATTGATTTGATGTGTGTGTCGTGCATAACAAGTGCAATTGAAGACAGCCGCAATTGATGACAACCGTAATAGATGACAAGTGAAGTATGGCAATGACAGAATCAAAACGTAGTGGGCCGCTGGAAGGCGTCAGGGTACTGGATCTGACTTCGATTATTCTGGGGCCGTTTGCGACGCAGATTCTGGCCGATCTGGGTGCCGATGTCATCAAGGTGGAATCGCCCGCAGGCGACACGATGCGACAGGTGGGCCCCATGCGCAATCCTGGCATGGGGGCGATTTATCTGCATCTGAACCGCAACAAGCGCTCTGTCGTGCTGGACCTGAAAACGCCGGAAGGTCGCGAGGCCTGCCTGCAGCTGGTGCGCGATGTGGATGTGCTGTTATATAACGTGCGGCCGCAGTCCATGGAAAGAATGGGCCTGTCGTATGAAGCGGTCAGTGCCGTCAACCCGGGGATTGTGTATGTGGGTGCCTACGGTTTCGGCAATGACGGTCCGTATGCCGGCAGACCGGCCTATGACGATCTGATTCAGGGCATGACGGGCGTGGCACGGCTTTACGAACGCAATAGCGGGCATGAGCCGCGCTATGCGCCGCTGACACTGGCTGATCGTACGATCGGGCTGCATGCTGCGATTGCGTGTCTGTCTGGCGTGATTCACAGCCGTGCAACCGGCAAGGGCCAGTCCATTGAAATCCCGATGTTTGAAGGGCTGGCGCAAATGATACTGGGCGATCATCTGGGCCAGCGAACCTTTAACGAAGACGCACCTGCCGGTTCCATGGGCTATGCCCGCCTGTTGTCTGAACATCGCAAGCCGTATCAGACGCTGGACGGCTATGTCAGCGCGCTTATCTATAACAACAGACACTGGCGTCAGTTTCTGACGGCGATTGACCGGGCGGATCTGATTGTGGATTCCGTCTTTGCCACGCATACGGGTCGCGCCGAGAATATTGGTGAGGTCTATCGTTTCGTGGATGCCACCCTCAAGACCCGCAAGACCGCGGAGTGGCTGACGTTGTTCGAAGAGAATGATATCCCTTGCGCTCCGCTATATACGATCGAGGACCTTCCCGATGATCCGCATCTGAAGGCAACGGGTCATCTGGCGAAGACTGAGCACCCCACAGAGGGAGTCGTACATACGCCTGCTCCGCTGGGGCGTTACGACGGTAAGCCTATGGGCATTTATCGTCACGCCCCTGCGCTGGGGGAACATACAGCGGAAGTGCTTGATCAGTTGCAGATGGATGAGACGAAGAAGGCAGCCATATTGAAGGCTGTCAATGGCAAGTCCGGCGATTGAGCCCTCAGACTGCGCGATCGCCGGTGCCGGTATTGTTATGGGCGCACCTGTCAGTGTTCTCATTGAATTGCTGAAGCGTATTGCTGCGTACAAACTTCGGCAAATGCAGTTGCCCGATCGCAGGCGTGATAGGAAAAACGAGTGATATGGGATGCGCGTGACGCGGTATTCCAGCCCTATGCCAGATGCAATATGCGATGTGTAATGGCACAACGAATACGAACACAAACACGAATACGGAGACAAGATTGGATTTTTCCCTTTCCCAGGATCAGCAAATGCTGGTGTCTGCCATCGAGCAGCTTTGTAGCGGTTTCGATGATGAATACTGGCTCAATTGCGACAGAACCGGCGAGTATCCGGAGGCGTTTTATCAGCGACTGGCGCAGGCGGGCTGGCTGGGCGTCGCGATGCCACAGGAATATGGCGGCGCGGGTCTGGGTATTACCGAAGCGGCCCTGATGATGAAGACCATTTCCCGCTCCGGCGCCGGCTTTACCGGTGCCTCGGCGGTGCATATGAATATCTTTGGTCTCAATCCTGTCGTGCGTTTTGGTTCAGACGAGCTGAAGCAGCGCGCCTTGCCGCCGCTGATCGAAGGGAAGGATAAAGCCTGCTTCGCGGTGACCGAGCCCGATGCAGGTCTGGATACCACGCAACTGAGTACGCGAGCAGAAAAGCATGGCGATCGCTATCGCATTCACGGTAGAAAAATCTGGATTTCCACGGCGCAGGTAGCCAGCAAAATGCTGCTGCTGGCGCGCACCACACCGAAAGACCAGGTGAGCAAGCCCACGCAGGGACTGAGTCTTTTCTACACGGATCTGGATCGCAACCAGGTCGAGGTGCGCGAGATTGAGAAACTGGGTCGCAAGGCGGTGGACTCCAATATGCTGTTTTTTGACGGATTCGAGATTCTCGAGTGCGATCGCGTGGGTGAAGAGGGCAGAGGCTTTGAATATATTCTGCACGGATTGAATCCCGAGCGCATTCTGATTGCCTCTGAAGCTGTAGGACTTGGCCAGGTTGCGCTGGACAAGGCTGTGCAATATGCAAAAGAGCGCGAAGTGTTTGGCAGGGCAATTGGCAAGAACCAGGGAATACAGCATCCCCTGGCGCAATGCTGGATGCAGCTGGAAGCGGCAGACCTGATGGTATCGCGTGCTGCCGCAGCGTATGACAACGATGAGCCGGCAGGTGCGTATGCCAATACCGCAAAATATCTGGCTGCCGAAGCGGCATTTACTGCGTGCCAGACGGCGATACAGACGCTCGGAGGCATGGGCTATGCCAAGGAGTATCACGTTGAGCGCTATTTGCGGGAGAGCTTTATTCCGCGCATCGCGCCAGTCAGTCCGCAACTGATTATGTGTTTTATTGCCGAGAAAGTATTGGGTTTGCCCAAATCATATTGATGGGCGAAAGGCTGATATCCGCGGAGGCTGCGTATCAGGAAGAAGGACAAACGGAGAACGCAAAAAGTCGCGCTGCGGAATCAGAGAGCTCAGGCAGTATCTGGATATCAGGAAGGACTCAGGCTGTATCAGGAAGAGCCCACGCAGTACTGAAATCACTGCTGTTCAATGAACGTGCACATGACACGTAGCTTCTGGGCATGATTTTCCAGGTTAGCTTCAATGCGATATAGCGGACCGGCGATAGAGATGGCGTAGGCTCCGCCAGACACCGTGACAGGCCACGCGATGGCGCCGACATCCACCATGGATTCCCCAAGGTTGGTGAACAGTCCCTTTTCCTTGCCGGCTTTGATGTCGGCAAGAAACGCTTCGCTGGTCGTCAGCGTGTTGGCCGTGCGCTTTCTGAAGCTCATATGACCAAGCAATTCCTGCTGTTCCGTTACGTCCAATGCCGAAAAAAGGGCCTTGCCCAGCGAGTTGGCGTGGACTTCTTTTTGCTCACCGGCGACAGCTACGTAATGAATCGGATTGGACGATGGCAGTACGTCCAGATACACGACACTATGGTGCGCGGTGAGTTTACCTAGAACCACGGTTTCGCCGGTGATGGCTCCCAGTTCCTGCAGGCTGGGATACAGCCGCTCCAGAACCGGATCAGCCTGCGTGATACGTTGCGCCATGGCCAGTAAACGTCCCGTGGGGTAATAACCCTGGCGCCGCGACGTTTCATAAAGATAGCCCAGACTGAGCAATGTGCGAATCAGCGCCAGACAACTGGAGGCAGGCGCATTCAATTCGCGCGCCAGTTCAGATAAGGCCAGCGGTCTGCGTTCCCTGGAAAAAATCTCGATGATTTCAATCACGCGCAAGGCTGTTTTGACGCGATGATTTTCAGGACTGGATGCAGTGTTGTTCATGCAGGTGACAAAAGAAGTTGAACGTACAGTTTAACCGATGCCATATTTTCTTACACTGTTTTGTTTGATTGCATATGTTAGTCGTGCCATCCTCTGATGATATCTAACGGGGTACGGAAGATGACGGGAATCGCACCGGGCCGGACCGTGTTCATTTAGTTCATACTTAAAATAAATCATCAGTTCAGATGAAATCATTATTCATCAACACAAATGAAATTGAAAGAGGAGAAGATATGAAACGCGTAATTCTGGTTGCTGCATTGGCAACCGTCTTCGCAGGCACCTCGTTCGTGCCCGCGAGTGCCCGAACCGGCGAGACCGGTACAGCCACGCCCAGCGAGGCAGGCAGCGCAGCCGGTAACAGAGGAGGCAGTAATGGATCAGAGGGCAAAAGCACAGGTACAAGTGATACAGGCGCAAATGGGGACGCCGATAGTACCGAAGCAGAGACCCTGACACTGGACGGCCTGGAAAAGCCGGGTTCGATTTCCATCGATAAATGGGGTATTCCTCACATCTACGCAGAAACGCTTTACGATGCCTTCTTCCTGCAGGGCTTTAATGCCGCCAGGGACAGGCTGTTCCAGATCGACTTGTGGCGCAAGCGCGGACTGGGTGAAATGGCGAAAGATTTCGGTCCCGATTATGTCGACGGCGATCGCATGGCGCGTGCCGTCCTTTTCAGAGGAGATATGTACCGCGAATGGCTGGCTTATGGGTCCGACTCAAAGCGGGTGGCACAGGCCTTCACCGATGGTATCAATCAGTTCGTCAAAATGACGGAATCGAATCCAGATTTGTTGCCGCAGGAATTCAAAAAACTGGGCTATAAGCCTTCGGAGTGGAAGCCGGAAGATGTGGTGCGCATTCGCCACCATGGCCTGACGCTGAATGCCACCAATGAAGTGGATCGCGCTGCCGTCTTCTGCAAGGTCAAGGATAATCCGGTCAAAGCCGACTGGCTGCGACGTGAACTGAGTCCCACGGTCGATCCCAAACTGGTCGAGGGCATTGACCCTTGCGCGATCCCGGTAGAAAAAATCAAGGATGCATACAAGCTGGCTACGGCGACACCCAAATTCGCCAAACTGCCGCCAGCTGGGGAGAGCAATGATCCGTCCGGAACCAAACCTGCAAAAAAATCAGAAAAAATGTCGGCTTCGAATGATGTGCCAATATCCGAGCTTTACAACGTGATTGAAAACGACAGCGACGTTGGCAGGGGACTGGGTTCGAATAACTGGGTGATCGACGGAAAGCGGACAACTACCGGCAGGCCCATACTGGCCAATGATCCGCACCGCTCCCATGGTGCGCCAAGCCTGCGCTATATCAGCCAGCTGACGGCACCGGGGCTTTCTGTGATCGGCGCGGGAGAACCCTTTCTGCCCGGCATTTCCATTGGACATAACGACAAAATCGGTTTTGGTCTGACCCGCTTCTATATGGACCAGGAGGATATGTATCAGTACGAGATCAATCCTGATAACAAGGATGAGTACAAATACAAGGGTCGCTGGGAGCCCATGGAAACGGTAGAAGAGGAGATCGAAGTCAAGGGCGGGCCGGCGCAGAAAGTTACGCTGCGTTTTACACGTCACGGTCCGGTTCTTTATCAGGATGACAGCACGCACAAGGCCTGGGCCCTGCGCGCTGCGTGGCTGGATTTGGGCATGGCGCCATACTACGGTTCCATGGATTACATGCGTGCGACGAACTGGGATGAGTTCAAGGCAGCCATGAATCGCTGGGGTGCACCCGGTGAGAATCAGGTCTTTGCCGACAGCAGCGGCAATATTGCATGGATGCCCGGCGGCCTTACCGTCAAGCGGGATTGGGATGGCCTGACACCGGTGCCGGGTGACGGCCGCTACGAATGGAAAGGCTACCGTGACATGGATGAATTGCCCAGCCTGTACAACCCCGAACAGGGCTATATTGTGACGGCGAATGAGAACAATATTCCGCCAGATCATCCGGCTTTCAAAAAAGGGATCGGTTTCGAATGGAGCAGTGACTTCCGTGCCAAACGGCTCAAGGAAATCATTGGCGCCAAAGACAAATCGTCGATTGCCGATTCGGAAGGCTGGCAGAACGAAAAAGTGTCTTTGCCGGCCGTCAGAACGGTTGCTGTCCTGAAGAATGTCAGCACCGATGATGCCAGACTCAAACCCGTGGTAGAGATGCTGCAGAACTGGGATGGTGAAGTACTGGCCGACAGTCCGGAAGCGGCGATTTTTGAGGTGTGGTTCAGTCGTTATCTGCGCAAGGCCGTAGTGGATCGCGCATTTGATCCTGATATTGCAAAAGTGATTGGTCTTGCCGATCCCGAGCGTGTTCTGGATGTCATCGAAAAACCCCAGGACTGGTTCTCTGAAGAAGATCGCAACAAGGTCATGCTTGACTCGCTAAAGGATGCGGTGGCTGAGGTCAGCGATAAGCTGGGAGAGGATCCCAAGGCCTGGAAATGGGGATCGCTGCACAAGGCAGTGTTCCTGCATCCGATGAACGCGGTGCTGTCTGATGAAGAGAAAAAGACCTATAACGTGGATGCCGGCCCCATTGGCGGCTCGGGCTTTACGCCCATGGCCACCAGTTACGGTGAGAAAAGCTATAACCTGACGGCAGGGGCGTCTTTCCGCATGGTACTGGATGTGGGTCAATGGGATGATTCCCGGGTCATCAACACCCCGGGACAATCGGGAGACAGTCGCCAGCCGGGTTATCGGGATCTGGCGCCGCTGTGGGCCAAAGGCGAGTACATTCCACTGTCCTTTACCAGGGAAAAAGTGAAGGAAAATACCGTCAAGGTGCTCAAATTCGAACCGGGCACGAGTAAAGGCGCGCAGTAACGCCGTTGTGATCGTAGCTGACCTGGCCGCAGACCGAACTTAAGCGGTTTGCGATGGTCGAATCCCTATCCTGCTCAAGCTGTTTTGTGCGTAAAATGAAGACAGGCGGTTCCCGGATATCCACATCCGGGGACCGCGGGTTTTCCGGACATCAGGTTTCCAGGTACGGTCATGAATGCGAATGCGCGCATTTTCTTTTTTGGCGATACGCATGGCAGTTTTGAGCACTGCCGGGATATCGTTATTGCCGGCAAACCCGATGCGATTGTTTTTCTGGGCGATATTCAGGCCCACGAACCCCTACAGCTGATTTTGCGCGACATCATGGCGTTGACTGATATCTGGTGGATTCCCGGTAATCATGATACCGACACGCCGGCGCTATATAAAAATCTGTTTGAATCTGAACTGGCTGATCGTAATCTGCATGGGCGTGTGGTGGATATCCATGGCGTGCGCATTGCGGGGCTGGGAGGTGTTTTTCGTGGCACCATCTGGAATCCGGCAAGGCCGTTCTGGCGCTTTTACAGTCCGCAAGACTACGAGACGCACAGCCTGAGTACTGCCGGCGCCAAAGGCAGCGGTGATCGGCTGCGTCATCGCAGTTCGATCTTCCCCAGTGATTACGAAGCGTTGATGCAGGAGCAGGCCGATATCCTGGTTCTGCATGAAGCACCTTCGTGCAATCGCTATGGCTTTGTGGTGCTTGATAAGCTTGCCAACACGCTGGGTGCCACGCGGGTTTTTCACGGGCATCATCACGATTTTTATGATTATTCCGCGCATTTTGAGCGGCTGGGATTTCAGGCGCATGCAGTTGGTTTGCGTGGCGTCCTGGATATGGACGGGGCAGTCATCCGCGCCGGAGATCTGGATGGCAGCGGACAGGATCGCGTAGCGTCTCTTCCGGTCTCGCGCTAAAGCGTTGTAAGTTGAGTGTGAGGGAACGCGATCTCAGAAACGCGATATCATAGAAGCAGTTTCCCCCCTGCCGACAGGGCCATAACGATGCAGGCAAGGCAAAGGGACAGTCAGGGGGATATACGGGATTTCAACAGCAGGAGTAAGTCATGAGTACCAATGTGATCAAAGCCAAAGTCGAAGGCATGACTTGCGGCAAGTGCGTGGCACATGTCAAACATGCACTGGAAGCCGTGCCGGGGGTCGTGTCAGCTCAGGTCAGTCTGGAAGGGGAGTCAGCCGATATCGTGGCTGATGAGAATGTCTCGGCCCAGCAGCTGGCTGATACGGTAAAAGACGCCGGCTACGTGCTGAAAGTATGAAAAAAAACCGCCACGGCACAATCAGTGCGTGGCGGTTTTTTCTTTGCCGCTGAAAGCCCGCAAGGGCGGGCGTTCAGGGATTAACGCCAGTGGCGACCACGGCGATCGCGGTAACGGCGGTCATCACGGTAGTGACGGCGTCCACGATCATAGTTATCGTCGCTGTCTTTGAAGACCTGGTTACCCACCAGGCCACCCAGGGCGGCGCCGCCTACTGTCGCCAGCGGATTACCATCGGTGAGGGCGTATCCGGCCCCACCACCCAGCGCTGCACCCCCGACAGTGCCCAGGTCACGATTAGGATGACGGGTAGAGCAACCAGTGATCAGCGCCCCTGCCAGCGCCACAATACAGACTTTTTTTATGATATGCGAGGTCATAGTACACTCTCCTTGTTGGAAACTATGTGGCTATCATAGTCGGTTTATTCGTACAGGCAGCAAGTAAATGTATCAAAAAATAGCTGGACTGCTGTTTTGGAAATGGACTGAAAGGTTATGCGCCTGACACCAGTCTCAGACATGCATGCAAGGTGTCAGAAGATAGCAACGATCAGGGCCGTTTTGGACTGTTTTGCCGTAAATTGTGCCACCGTTTTCCATTTTGCCCCAGGGGCACCACTGTCTTATTGAGGAGACACGATGATCAAGCTGTACGAGCTGTGCGCCAATGACCGAGAACTGGTTTTTTCCCCTTACTGCTGGCGGATTCGCCTGGCGCTGGTGCACAAAGGCCTGCCCTTCGAGGCGGAACCGGTCACCTTCATGGAAAAGGAAAAAATAGCCTTCGCAGATGCCCGCCTGGTGCCTGTATTGACGGATGGTGATAACGTCGTCAAGGAAAGCCTGGATATTCTGGAGTATCTGGATCGCACCTACCCGCAGGCGCCACTGGGACTGAACAGCGAGACCGACAGAGCGCGCGTACGGCTGATCACGGAACTGATTTTGCGCCATATCACGCCGGGGATGTTCAAACCCTCCCTGATGGCCATTTATGAAGCCCAGCCAAAGGACGCGCTCGGTTATTTTCGGGAGAGTCGTGAGCAGCGGTTCGGAACCACGCTGGAGAAAGTGCAGGCATCGGGCTCGGCAGAGGGCGCACAGAAGTCACTGGCCGCTTTGGAAGCGCATCTTGGGGCAATGCCCTATCTGGACGGACAGCAGCCGGGCGCCACCGATTTTGTGGTTGCCGGTCACCTGATTTTTTCCTGGATTTACGGTTTCCAATACTGGAAGGATGACTCGGCGGTGGGGCAATGGTTCCAGCGTATCGTGGATGCTTACGTCAAAGTAGCCGGCCCTATCAAGCGCCAGATTCATCCCTCGGCGGCACAATACGCGCCGCAATAGATCGGAACTGCTCAGCTGTTGTCGATGGGGCACTGCATGAACAGTGCCTTGCCGGTTTGCGGACCCAGTGTGTAAGGTTCAAAGCCATGGCTGGTATATAGCGCCTTGCCAGGGGCGTTGCCTTCCAGCACTTCCAGCGTGATCTTGCAGCAGCCCAGATTGCGAGCCAGCTGCTTGACGCGTGCGAGCAGCTGTTTGCCTACGCCCTGTCCGCGATAGCCGGACACGACCGCGAAATCGTGAATATTGAGTAGCGGCTTGCAGGCAAATGTAGAGAAACCCTCAAAGCACAAGGCAATGCCAATCGGTTCCTGGTGGTCGAACGCCAGAATGGTGTAGATATTGCTGCGTTTCTTGAGCGATGCGATGAGGTTTTTCTGTGTATAGGCTGACAGGGGTTCACCGCCCCCCATCGGGTCAGAGGCATAGGCATTAAGGACTGTCAGGACGGCACTGGCGTGCTCTGGATTTTCAAGGTCCGCCGTAACAACGTCATACATGGTTTCCCCCGTCTGCTGTCATTGAATATCCGCTGTTTTCAGATCAATATAACCCACCGGGTGCCGCAGGATGCCGGTAACGCCGGTTTTTTGCATGAAGCCCTGATTGTAAAAGAACA
>JAFAGQ010000130.1 GCA_023422555.1 Pseudomonadota bacterium | reverse complement strand
GGCGTGCCTCTGGATGAGAGGTGAACGCAGATTCTACACGATCAACACAGGCCTTTGCCTGCTCTGACGAGGAAAACGCCGCAAAAAAACACGCGCCGGATCCGGTCATTCTGGCCGCAATACCCAGAGACTCAAGCCAGCCAACAATAAGCGAAAGCGGTTTGAAGTGGGCACATGCTGCTGCCTGCAGATCGTTTTTGCCAAACTGATGAATATCGCGTCCAGCAAAGTCGTGCATTATGATGGATTTTGTGTCTCTTGTCAAATCGGGTGAGGCAAATACTGTTGCAGTTGCGACACTCACTGACGGGACAAAAAGCACATAGGTGGCCGGGGGCACAGAACAGGGCTGCAATGCTTCGCCTATGCCTTCTGCAAACGCCGACTCACCGAAGATGAATACGGGCACATCGGCGCCCAGGGAAAGGCCCAGTTCCTGCAGCTGCGCGCGGGAAAAACCGCAATTCCACAGGCGGTTTAGCGCCACCAGGGTACTGGCAGCGTCACTGGAGCCACCGCCCAGCCCCCCGCCTGCAGGAATCTGCTTCTCGACCCGGATCGAGGCTCCTGCTCCGGCATTTGACTGCGGACCGGCATGCTGCTGCAGTAAACGCGCTGCACGCACAATCAGGTCGCTGTCATGGGGTACGCCCGGTACATCGGTCTCTCGCACAATCTGCCCGTCATCGCGCAGCGTGAAATCCAGCCGGTCAGCCAGGTCAATAAAGGTAAAAACAGTCTGCAGCAGGTGCAGGCCATCAGCACGCCTGCCGGTCACGTGCAGAAACAGGTTCAGCTTGGCAGGCGCCGGTACATCTTTCAGCGAGTTCATTCGCTCTCGGTCACCACTCTGACGGTTACCCGATCATTGGACACCGTGCGCTCGAAATTCAGACGAGTCGGCCCCTTACTATCGAAACCGGACATGGTCACATGCCAGCCAGCCTCATCAAATTCGCTGTTTTTTGCAGCATTTACCCCTGCTGCCGCGCCATCCTGAGCGTTGCGCTGCCCTTTGAGCCAGTGGCGCATGCCGCTGACAGGAATGGCGCTCCCCAGGACCTCGGCCACCAGGGCATCAGGATCTGCCGCAACGGTCCGCTTTCCATTGGAACGCGTCAATACGGCCTGGTTGTCGGAAACCACTACGCGGGCCAGTGTGGAGCCCAGCGGGTTGGTCAGATCCAGTGTAAGGACAGAACCGGTATCCAGCCAGGTGAAGCCGCCCTGGACCGAGTCGCGATTGCGCTCGGTACTTTTGTCATAGACATTCAGTGCGAAGCGGCCGGCACGCTCGAAGGTGCCATCGGCCGAAGCCGTCGCCGGCGCCCTGGGGGCGGTTGGGACGGTAGAACACGCAGCCAGTGTAGCTGCCACCAGACAGCTTGCGGCAAGCCGGCCAAAGCGTGGTACAGAAAAAACATTCATTTAAGACGAACTCCCAGTCGTTTGAGGGTATCTTTGAGCGTCGGGTTGGTCTTGTCCAGTTTCCAGCCTTCCTTCAGCAACCCACGGGCACGCTTTTTGTCCCCATTGGTCCAATAGATTTCAGCCAGGTGGGCCGCGATATCGGCCTGAGGCGACAATTCGAAGGCATTTTCCAGATACTGGGCTGCCAGTGCCACATTGCCCAGCCGGAACTGCAGCCAGCCCATGCTGTCCAGAATAAAAGGATTACCCGGTGCCAGCTGAACAGCCTTGTCCAGCAGGATCTGGGCCTGATCCAGGTTGATGTTCTGGTCGGCAAAGACGTAGCCGAGGGCATTGTAGGCATCCGGCGAGTCTGGTTTCAGGACCATGACCCGACGCAGCAGGGTTTCCATTTCGGGAATATTGCCTTGCCGTTCATAAAGCATGGCCAGATCATATTTGATGGCCGGGCTGTCCGGCAAGGCCTTGTCGGCCTTCACCAAACGGGCTATGGCCCGATCTGTGCGACCGGCAGCCGCCAGAACCTGCGAGGCAGACAGCTCAACTATGATTTTGTCATCCTTGGTTTCCGTGCGGATGCCGTCCAGCAGACTCAGCGCCTTATTCAGACTTCCGAGCTTGCCATACAGCGCAGCCTGCTTCATGCGGATCTGGGGGATGGCCACGGACTCATCGATTTTTTCAAGCTGGGCGATGGCCTCGCGATAATGTCCCTGATCCTCTTCGATCTGGGCGTACAGCAGGCGCGCGTCAGTGGACTGGCCCTGGGCATCGGTTTCGGCATCGGACAATGCGTCGCGCCTTTGGTCCTGCACCTGCAGAAACTCATCCAGCCGGGCCTTTGCGGTCTTATAGCGTTTTGCCTGGTAATTGACCTGGGCTTCCAGATAGAGCAGATCAAAGTCTTCCGGGAAGCTGGCGCGCATTTGCTTCAGATCACTCAGGGCCGTTTCAAATTTGCGGTCGTCAACCAGCTGACTGATGTAAAGAAGACGCACACGCCGGATATTCGGATGTTTCTCGATGAAATTTCGTGCCAGGGACATGGCCTGGTCGTGATTGATCCTGACACCGTATTGCAGCACGCGTTCGGCCGCCGCATCGGAGTTGGGATCCAGCATCATCGAACGATGCGCTGCCTCCCAGGCCAGGACCCGGTTGCCCGCCTGGGCGGCCAGATCAGAAAGCAGCAAATGCGCCACCGACAGCTTGTCACCATTGTTGTGGATGACCTCGGTAAAGACGCGCAGCGCTTCTTTTTTATCCTTCATACGGGCGACTACAGCGGCTGCCTGGTAGAGCGCGCGATCCTTGTTTCCCGCTTTTGCAATACGTTCCCGCAGGGCCTTCACAATGCCGGTGATATCGCCGTTACTGGCAGACAGTGCCAGAGTGGCAGCCGCGGCCTCTTCATCACCTGGCGCAAGCTTACTCCACAGACGGGCAGCCTTGGTGGCTTCGCGAGGCTGGGAAGCGGCAAGGTAAAGATGCATGGCACGCTTGGCCAGGCGCGGGATTTTCTTGTCCTCGGCAAGTTCCATGGCCGTCTGCGCGGCAAGATCGATTTTGCCGTCCTGCGCCGCGATTTCCATGACCATCAGGCGATAGATATCGTCCGCTTCGGTGTGGTCTACCAGAACAACGGGCCGGGCCTTTTCGTTTGGCACAAAATCCAGCATGGCACGCCTGTCCACCGGCTGGTCGAACTGGGCATGCGCAGCGGCAGTCCACAGTAGCGGAGCAACAAGAACTGCGGCGCGAATAACGCTTTTCATCGGAATCACAGGCAGATGGGGCAATGACGAATAACAAAAAACAAATGTTATCATCACTCCTTAGTTATTATTAATAAATCCTTAAAATATAAGCATTTTATCGGCGGCACCACACCGGGTTGCGAGCCGGTTACATGCCCGCGTCCTATGCCCGAACTACCCGAAGTTGAAACCACCCGCAGGGGTCTGGATATGATCATTACCGGCAAGCGGCTGCTTGCGGTACACGTTCATGAAGCCCGCATGCGCTGGCCGGTTCCGCCGGACCTCAATACCCTGCTGCAGGGCAGACAGCTGCTGGCGTGTGAGCGCCGGGGCAAATATCTGCTGTTGCGCTTTGAACACGGCACGTTGCTGGTTCATCTGGGCATGTCAGGGTCGCTGCGTCATGTCGAAGACGGAGCTTTCCTGCGCAAGCATGATCACGTGGAATGGTGCTTTGAAGGCGCCACGGTCCGGCTGAACGACCCTCGCCGTTTTGGCGCCGTGCTGTGGCACCCGGACAACGCCGGCCCCATAGCGGCGCATCCGCTGCTGCAGAACCTGGGCATTGAACCCTTCGATCCCGCCTTCACGCCTGCCCTGCTCTACGCCGGTCTGCAGAACCGCAGTATCGCCGTTAAGCAGGCGCTGCTTGGGGGGCAGATCGTAGTTGGGGTTGGAAATATTTATGCTTCGGAAAGCCTGTTCGCGGCACGCATTCATCCGCGCACGCCCGCCAATCGAATTTCGCTCGCCCGGGCCACAAGGCTGCACGGGGCGATCCTGGATACACTTAACAAGGCCCTGGATTCCGGTGGCAGCACCTTGCGCAATTACACAGGAACCCAGGGTGAGCCGGGCGCCTATTTTGCGATCCATGCTGCCGTCTACGACCGGGAAAATGAGCCCTGCCGTCAGTGTGGCACGGCCATCCGCAAAATCATCCAGGGTCAGCGCGCAACCTATTTCTGCCCTAAATGTCAGCGCTATTGATGACCTTGCCGGGATTCATCAGGATATGCGGATCCAGCGCCCGTTTGATTTTGCGCATGAGCGCCAGCTCTACCTCTGATTTGTAAAGCGGCAGCAGGTCCTTTTTCAGTTGTCCCACGCCATGCTCTGCACTGATAGAGCCGCCAAACGCATGCACGCTGTCATGGACCAGGGTGTATACCTGGGGCTGTAAAGTGAGGAAAGCCGCTTCGTCAGACCCTTTTGGCGCGGCCACGTTGTAATGCAGATTGCCATCGCCCAGATGCCCGAAAACAATATGGCGTACACCAGGAAACGCCTTCTGCAGTTGCGCATTGGTCTGTTCGACAAAATCGGTCATGCGGGAAACAGGTATGGAAACGTCATGCTTGATGTTCTTGCCCATCTGTTTTTCCGCAAGGGGAATGCTTTCCCGCAAATGCCACAGTTCATTGCTCTGCGCAATAGACGCGGCAATCACGGCATCCACCACATCGCCCGATTCAATGGCTTCACCCACGATTGCTTCAAAACGTTCACGGCCGTGCTCGGCACTCTCGCTGTCGGAAATCTCCAGCAGGGCAAACCAGGGACATTCACGGGTCGCCTCGTCAAACGGCCATTTCTGCTGTTCAAACTGGCGCGTGACCGCGTCCAGACAGTAATGGGAAATAAGTTCAAAACCCGTGAGTGCGGCGCCAAAGCCCTTGCGTGCCCGGGAGAGCATGCGCACGGCCGATGGCATATCACTGAACGCCAGCATGGCTGTGCAGCGTGCCACAGGCTGCGGGTAAAGCTTGAGCGTGGCGGCCGTAATAAAGCCCAGCGTCCCTTCGCTGCCGATATACAGGTCACGCAGATCGTAACCGGTGTTGTCCTTGCGCAGACCACGCAGGCCGTGCCAGATATCGCCATCGGCAGTGACGACCTCCAGACCCAGAGTGAGATCACGGGTATTGCCGTAACGGAGCACCTGAGTGCCGCCGGCATTGGTTGCCAGATTGCCGCCGATCGTGCAGCTGCCCTCTGCGGCCAGACTCAGCGGGAACAGGCGATCTGCCGCTGCGGCAGCTTCCTGCACCTCTTTCAGGGTACAACCGGCCTGAACGGTTATGGTGTCATCATTGGTATCGACTTCCAGCACACGATTCAGGCGCTTGAGTGAGATCACAATACTGTTGCCCTGCTGATCGGGCGTGGCACCGCCGCAAAGCCCCGTATTGCCACCTTGTGGAACCATGGGAACCTGATGTTCGATGCAAAGCCTGACAATCTGCGCAATGTCTTCGGCGCTGCCTGGCCGCACTACTGCCAGCGCATTCCCAGTGTATCGGCCACGCCAGTCAGTCAGGAAGGGTTGTGCCGCTTCTTCTGTGAGCACGTGCTCTGTGCCCACGATTTTCTGCAATGCTGCCAAGATTGTCATATTTATTTGCCCTGTTCCGGATGCCATGCTGCCACAATCGGTTGTTCGAAGAGGTCATTCCGATATGCGCTGGCAACAGACGTATAATACAGTCCTCATTCTACCGAAAATTCACGTTGTTGCCCGGCCGCGCCAGACGCGTAGTCGCGACAATTCTCCCTCACAGGATAGCCAATGACCCTTGTTCTTCCCGAAACCGTTTTCAAGGCCTATGACATTCGTGGTACCGTTCCCGAACAGCTGAACCCATCGTTCGCGTATCTGCTCGGGCGTGCCCTGGCCCGCCGGACCCGCACCGCCGGTGCTGGCCGCGTCGTGGTCGGATACGACGGTCGCCTGTCCAGTCCGGAATTGTCTGAAGCGCTGCAAAAAGGAATCGTGGATGAAGGCGTGGATACCGTGGACATCGGCATGGTGCCCACACCGCTGGTGTATTTCAAATCCTATTCGGAAAAAATCGGCACCGCCGTGGCGATCACAGGCAGTCATAATCCACCGCAATACAACGGCTTCAAAATGATGGTCGACGGCAAAGCCCTGTATGGCGACGATGTATTGGCACTCCGGAAAGAAATGCAGGCGCTGCAGACAGAACCTGCGGCTGCCGAAAAAGGCCGCATTCATAAACAGGACATTGTGCAGACCTATATCGACCGCATTGTGTCGGACGTCAAACTTGCCCGCCCTATGAAAATTGCGGTCGATTGCGGCAATGGCGTAGCCGGCATCGCTGCGGCAAAGCTGTTCCGTGCGCTGGGTTGCGAGGTCACTGAACTGTTCTGCGAAGTGGACGGCGCGTTCCCCAATCACCACCCGGATCCTGCCGATCCGCATAATCTGGAAGACCTGCAACGCGCCTTGCAGGAAAGCGATGTGGAAGTCGGCCTGGCCTTTGACGGCGACGGCGACCGCCTGGGTGTGGTCACCCGCAGTGGCAGCATTATCTGGCCCGACCGCCAGCTGATTCTGTTTGCGCGCGACATTCTTTCTCGCCAGCCAGGTGCCACCATTATCTATGACGTCAAATGCAGCCGTCACGTGACCACATCTGTTCAGGAAGCCGGTGGCAAGCCCTTGATGTGGCGTACCGGCCATTCGCTGATCAAGGCGAAACTGGCCGAAACAGGCGCCCCCCTGGCCGGCGAGATGAGCGGCCATATTTTCTTCAAGGAACGCTGGTACGGTTTTGATGACGGCCTGTACACAGGCGCACGCCTGCTGGAGATTCTGTCGCGTGCAGATGATCCGACAGCCGTGCTTGACGCCCTGCCCGAAGGTATCTCCACACCGGAACTCAAACTGGAAATGGAAGAAGGACAGCAGTTCGCGCTGATCAAGACCTTGCAGGAAAAAGCCACATTCCCGGGCGCGTCGCGCATTGTGACCATTGATGGTGTGCGTGCCGAATATGAAGATGGTTTCGGTCTGGCACGCGCCTCCAACACCACGCCTGTGGTGGTCCTGCGGTTTGAAGGCGATTCACAGGAAGCCATTGACCGTATTCGTGGTGAGTTCAAAGACGTGTTCGGTCAATTTGCGCCAACGGCCAAACTGCCGTTCTGATTGACTGCCAGTCTGACATTAATAGACGTGCGCAGATCGGCTCGCTGCAACAAGCGACCGCCGGTCTGCCCGCGGCCATTTCAATGACTCGTCTGTTGACGCTTCAGTCCGTTGACGCGCATATCCACGGATGAAACCGTGACTGGCCGCTGGCTCTGAATCTGCTATTCGAATCTGCTATTTTTTTATTTAAGCAGCGATTGATAGATATCCAGGTGGTTCTGCACCACCTTGCGAATATCAAAGGCCTCCAGCGCAAGCTCACGGCCTGCACGGCCCATTTGCTGACGTTTTTCCGTATTCTCAGCCAGATCACAAACGGCATCGTATAAAGCCTTTGCATCCCTGACCGGGACCAGCACGCCCGTCTGTTCGGCTTCAATGGCATCTCGGCATCCGGGCACATCAGTCGTTACCACGGCGCGTCCGCAGGCCGCCGCCTCCACCAGTGATTTGGGCAGGCCTTCCCGATAGGACGGCAACACCACAATATGCGAATCAGCGTACAGCTCGGCAATATCACTGCGCTCGCCCAGCCACTGCACCGTATCACGCCAGCTTTCCGCTTCCTGCTCGGTCACAGAGGCGGGGTTACCAGGATCGGGGTTGCCTACCACGATCCATTGATAAGGCCTGCCATCACGCCGGGACATCCGTGCCGCCTCGACATATTCCTCTACACCCTTGTCCTTCAG
Source organism: Pseudomonadota bacterium (assembly GCA_023422555.1). Lineage (GTDB taxonomy): Bacteria > Pseudomonadota > Gammaproteobacteria > Burkholderiales > Burkholderiaceae_B > Advenella. Next base: position 255 of record JAFAGQ010000130.1, on the reverse strand, counting down.
CAGGCGCGCCACAAAAATCACTTTGATCGGCAGTGCCGGTTCAGGCTTTGCTGCATAATGGTCCAGGTCTACACCCGAGCCACGAATCATCACCACCTGCTCATCGCTGACTGCACCTATCCGACTCAGAATATCCCGGTCATTACGGTTCTGAAAAATCACTCGACTGTTGCGATGCCCCAGCGCAAATCGATAGAGCTGCTCGGTCACCAGACGCACCCAGTCCGTACCCTTGTGTTCACGCGTAAAGATAAA
>JAFAGQ010000210.1 GCA_023422555.1 Pseudomonadota bacterium | reverse complement strand
GGATTGTCGATCTGACGGGAACACTGGGTAACGTGTCTTTGCCCAACCTGCATAATTACCTGCCCAATGTCATGGATGCTGATGCACGCCAATGGCTCAAGAGTGCCTTTGAAAAGGGCAGGTTGTCTGATGCGCAGTTCCGTCTGAACGGAGTTGTTGATGATTTTCCCTATGGTCTGGCACCCGATGCAGGTCACTTTCTGCTGGAAGGCAGCTATGAAAATCTGCTTCTGAATTATCACCAGAAAGATATCCGGGGAAAGCGATGGCCGGTTGTCAATTCAGACAACGGCAGGATCCATTTTCGAAATGACGAAATCATCATCGATTCAGCCCAGGCATTTTACGCCATGCCTGAAGGTCAGCGTCTGAATCTGGATTCCTTTCACGGGGTGGTGTCCAGTCTGGAAAAGAATACGACGGTGGATATTCAGGCCAGCGCCCGAGGCAGGGCAGAGGATTTTCTGACATTTACCCATATCAGTCCCCTGGGAGATCTGATCAACAATGTCCTGGATGAGGCCGAGGCCAGCGGGCAGTGGACGATCCCGCTGACGTTGCACATTCCCGTTCTGGATGCCGATAATTCCACGATTTCGGGTTCCATTCAGTTTGATAACAGCCGATTTCGCCTGACACCAGACTTTCCCTGGGCGTCGGCGCTGCGCGGCGTCATGACGTTCAACGAAAGCGAATTGATGGCAAAGAGTGTGACGGGAACTATGCTGGGTGGGAAGGTGGTTCTGGACGGCCCGATAGGCACGCCCGGCAAGCCATTGTCGATTCAGGGCGATCTGACCGCCGAGGGTCTGAAGGAAATGATACCGGTACGTGGTATGAACCGGATCACCGGAGGAACAACCTATACCAGTCTGGTTCATTTCTTTACCGGTGGCAGAGTCAAAGTTGATTTCAAATCGAATCTGGCCGGGCTGGCCATGCGTTTTCCTGACGGCATGGGCAAGCCCGCGGCGGCACGCTGGCCGACAACGATTACCTGGCGTCCCGCCGAAGGCAACCGGGACAATGGTAAACGTTATCTGGAAATCAATATTGAAGGGTCACGTACGCAGGCGATCTTTGAGCATGATATCAATACTGAGCGCGGGCCCTATTTCAGTCGTGGAACCATCGGGATGCGCAGGCCTGCCAGGCTGGGATCGGCGGGCCTGACCATTCTTGCCAAAAATCCGACCGTGGACACCGGAGCCTGGGAAGAGGTGACCGAGGAGTTTTCAGACAGAACGGCAGGTGGCGATGGAAGACAGACACTGCCGGATGTGTCGCGCGTTGAAATTGACAGCGATGCCTTGCGGATCAAGGATCAGACCCTGACCGCAGCCCGACTGATGGCGCAAAAAGACGGTAAGCAATGGGCGCTGACACTGAGTTCCGACCAGGCAATGGGTTCCGGTACCTGGGTACCTGCATCCGGGAAGAGTGATTCGGGAAGCCTGGTGGTCAGGCTGGATAGTCTGAATGTGATTCGCTCACCGTCGCAGAATGCGAACAGTACTGATACGGCCGGGAATACGGCTGCAGGGACGGGTACAGACACCTCTTCAAGCGCGAAAGGCAAGACATCGCGACTGCCACGGCTGGATCTGGCAGTCAAGAAGCTGACCGTTTATGGAATGGAGATGGGGCAGCTGATTCTCAAGGGTTATCAGCCCGCGGGTTCTGACGACTGGAAGCTGGACTATTTCAGTCTTGTCAATCCCGGCGGATCGCTGGCCGCGCAGGGGTCGGTCAGCCAGCAGGGACGAAAGAAAGACCTGGATATGAAAGGCAAAATTGTTGTGTCGGATCTGGGCAAGTTTCTGGAAACGTATCAGCTGGGCGGTGTTATCCAGAATGGCAAAGGCACCATCGATATGGACGTTGCATGGAAAAACATGCAGGATATGGACATTGCGACCCTGAATGGAAATCTGAATGCAGAACTGAAGGATGGTCGCCTCGAAAGCGTCAAATCTTCTGCCGTCAAGGCGCTTGAGCTCTTGTCACTGCAGTCGTTCCGACGCTTGCCTCGTTTTGGTCAGACGCTGGGGAATTCAATGCAGGAAGGACTCAGTTTTGATACCGTGCGCAGCCGCCTGCGTTTTGATTCGGGCAGGCTGTTCGTTGATGATTTTCGGCTTAACGGCCCATCATCAGCGATTGTCGCATCGGGAATGACAAATCTGAAAACCGAGAACCTGGATTTTCAGGCGGTTGTCGTGCCAAAACTGGATGTCAGCGGTGCGTCGGTTCTTGCCGGAACCATTGTCAATCCCGCCGTCGGTGTGGGGGCATTCCTGACGCAATGGCTGCTACAGGCGCCTTTGCAGCGCGCGCTGACCATGCGCTACCATGTGACAGGAAACTGGACAGAGCCACTATTAAATGACGTACCACTTCCGTCTGAAACCGAGCTCAAGGCCAGTGATCCAGACGCCCGCATTGACGATCTGTATCGCAGTCATTGAATTTTCAGTCGTGATAGCGGGTTTCCGTTGCAAAACCTGCAGAACGTCCCGGCCCGCAATTTGATGAATATTTGACGTGCAGCAAGCTACCATGGGTGCTGTTATCGTTAATTTCTTTCTGATTTTTGTGCAATTATCCTTTACTTCATTTCCAGCCGAAGGCGCACGTGCGCGCTGGCTCTGGAAACTTGCCGCCCGGCCTGGCGCATTCTGGCTGGTGCTGCTGATAGGTACGCTGTGGTTTGTGGTGGCGAATCATACCTGGCCTTTACTTAACCCGGACGAAGGGCGTTATGTCGGGGTGGCTCTGGAAATGTTGCATGCCCGGGAGTGGGGCACGCCACTACTGAATGGCATGCCTTATTTCCATAAGCCGCCTTTGTTTTACTGGCTGACTGCCATCAGCATGTCAATTTTCGGTGAAAACGAATTTGCCGCAAGACTGGTGCCAGCCTTTGCAGCGGTGTTGATGACAAGTGGCATTTTTCTTTTTCTGCGCCGATTCACTCATCTGTCACTGGCCTTGTGTTCCGTGATCATTCTGATCACCACACCGCTGATGTTCGGTGCAGCACACTATGCCAATCTGGATTTGCTGGTTGCAGCCATGATCAGCAGTACCATTTTATGCGGAGCGACTGCTGCGCTTTTGCATCAACAGGGCATCAATAGCTGGCGCTGGGTAATGGCAATGTATGTCTTTGCTGCGCTGGGCTTTCTGTCCAAGGGGTTGATCGGCGTTGTGTTGCCCGGCGCCGTTCTGCTGTTATGGCTGCTTGTTGAAAAATATTATTCGATGATTCCCGGTTTGCTGCGGCCAACAGGGATATTGCTGTTCCTGCTGATAACGCTTCCCTGGCTTCTTCTCATGCAGAGTCGGTTCCCGGGATTCTTCCATTACTACTTTGTGTACCAGCAGTTTGACCGTTTTTCTCAGGGCGGCTTTAATAATGTCATGCCCGTCTGGTTCTATGCAGCCGTTCTGTTGGTGACCATGTTTGCCTGGTATCGCAGAGGGATGACTGCCATTTTTTCGCGCCGGTACTGGCAGGGTGAAGGCGAAGTGTGTATTCGTCGACTGATGTGGATATGGATGATTGTTATATTGGGATTTTTTTCCATCCCGCAGTCCAAACTGGTCGGTTATATTCTGCCAGTCCTGCCACCTCTGGCATTTATATTCGCAGAGTTTTTTGCCGGCTCACGGGTGCGCGCGACAATGTCTGAGCGAGACATGACATTGAGAGGATCGGCCAAAGACAGTCAGTACAGGCCTGACGCTGTTAATACGCGTGTGATTGGGCGCAATTTTCTGATTCGGCTCTCTGTCTGTGTGCTGCTGAGTATTGCCAGCCTGATTTATATGACATTTGCAAATCTGCCAGGAAGCAGTCGTATTGCCGATGCCATCAGGCAGATCCCGGCAGCGGACCGGGCGGGGGACCAGTATTTCAGTCTTGATTATTACCCTTTTGATTTTGGATTCTACCTGGGACGCTTTCCGGGTCTGGCGGTGGTTAGTGGCTGGGATGATCCAGGGATGGGTAGTCAGGACAACTGGCAGAAAGAATTGTGGGATGCACGTGAATTTCTTGGTGCGCAGGCGCAACAGCGATTCGTACTGCCTGACGCTTTTCGTGAGAGCATGTGCAGGCCGCAGTCGCAGCGACGCTGGATTCTGTCAGACGAAAAGCGGTCACACGATTTCCCTGAGCTCGCGAGCATTCAGCCCTATGCGATTGACGGCCGCTTTCGTGTTTACAGGCTTGATGCCGGAGCGGTGATGCCGTTTTGCCGAAAAGGTATTGGCACTCGCTGATTGAATGTCACTACCGACCCGCTGGTGCCCCAGCAGTGGGGTCATGCGAGCATACCTGCTTTTTCAATGAACTGAATGACCATGCCCAGGCCTTCGCCGGTTTTCATATTGCACATGACAAACGGGCGTTGCTGGCGCATGCGTTCGGTGTCCTGGCGCATAATGTCAAGCGAGGCGCCCACATGCGGGGCCAGATCGGTTTTATTGATTATCAGCAGATCAGATTTGGTGATGCCAGGACCGCCCTTGCGTGGGATTTTTTCTCCGCCTGCAACGTCAATCACATAAATCGTCAGGTCAGATAACTCAGGACTGAATGTCGCGGCCAGATTATCTCCGCCTGATTCAATGAATACAATATCAGCTTCAGGGAAGCGTTGCAGCATCTGATCAATGGCACGCAGATTGATGGATGCGTCTTCGCGTATCGCAGTGTGAGGACAACCTCCGGTTTCCACACCCATGATTCTTTCGGGTGGCAGTGCGCCCGAGACGGTCAGCAGACGCTGATCTTCTTTTGTATAAATATCATTTGTGATGGCGACAAGATCATATTGATCTGCCATTCGCTTGCAGAGCATTTCGAGCAGCGTGGTCTTGCCGGAGCCGACCGGGCCGCCGATGCCAACACGCAGGGCTGGCAGTTCCTTGGTTCGTAGTGCAGATGTCATTTGTGTTATTCCTCGGTTTATTCATTCAGAATTTATGTTCGCCGTCATTGTGATGGCAATGGATCAGGACCGGAACAGTCTGGAAAACTGGCTTTCGTGCCGGGCCGCCACGATGGCATACTGGGGTGCCAGCGTGAGAATGGAAGGTGGATCGCTGCCCGCTGCCTGCATCGCGGTCGCCATTGCAGGGTCCAGTTGCGGTATCAGTTCCGATAGCATGCGCTGACCGGCAGTCTGTCCAAGTGGAATGGTTTTGATGGCTGCCAGTACCTGGTTTTCAATCCAGGCATACAGAAAACTGACCAGTCCGGGTTCTTGCGGCAGCGACCGGGAAGCAATTGCGAAGGCATGGACTGTGGGAAAGCAGGGCGGATCCAGTGCTTTGAGAAATTGATGCTCATCCGGGGTACCCCATTGCAGCGCCTCTGTGAGCTGAATCAGTGAGAAAGCCATTTGTGTCGTCTCCTGCCTGGCTTCTGCCGTTTCGCGAGTGGCATAAAACCACTGATTCCATTCGCTGATGATTTCCCGTTTTTGCTGTTGCCACGCGCGATACATCAGTACCCAGATTGCGGCATCGCACTTTGCAACCACGGTTTGCAATGTCTGCGATATCCATTGGCAGGCGGAGTTTTCATCCGTGATAATCTTAAGCTCTACCGCTGATTCCAGCCCTTGCGAATAACTGAAACCCCCGACAGGCAGGGAAGGAGAAGCAAGGCGCAACAGTTCTGCGAACTGCGCTGTCCCGATTTCCCGATATTCACTTGTGATCGTGTCCATGGTCTGCGATGTCTTCGTTTATGAGGGGGTGGTGCGCGTGTTTGCGGCCGTGATCCTGATCGTGATGAAGGCCGTGCTCGTGCTCGTGGTCGTGGTCGTGACCGTGGCCGCGATGATCCCGGTGATTGTGTCCGTGCGCGTGTTCATGTGCGTGTTCATGTGCGTGATCATGTGCGTGATAAGCGGCCTGGGCCAGCTCGTAATCCTCTTCGAAGGTTTCATCATGCCCGTGTTTGTGTCCGCCCCCGTAAGCACCATGTTCAGGATTGAACGGACGGTGAACAGCAGCGGTGTGGACCCCCAGGCGATGGAGCATATCCACCAGCACCGGATCATGAGCAAACTGCAGATGATCCCTTTCAATCTCTACGGTGACATGCCGGTTACCCAGATGATAGGCGGCGCGAACCAGATCCAGTGGATTGTCTGCTGTCACCCGTATCAGATCTTCGTTCTGTGCATGAACGGTGATCAGTCCGCCATCATCAGCGACGAGTATGTCGCCTGGCAAGAGCACCTGGCCACGCTCGATGATCATGTTCACCGTCTCGCCATTATCCAGAGTCAGTTGCTGTCTGCTGCGTCGACGTTGTTCAAAAGTCAGGCGCGCGCGCGGCGCGTTCTGCCATAGTGCAGGTGAAAGTCCGCTATTGCGAAGATATTTTTTTACGGTGCGTAACATGATCAATGTCATTTGGCGCAGGTCGCCGGAAGGTTGAAATAGGAAAAGGTTTAGTCAATAAAGTAAGCAGGTGCTAGACGCAGTCAGGCTGCATAAGTTCGATCAGAACAGAAAATAGCGCTGCGCCATGGGCAGCGTCGTTGCCGGCTCACAGCTTAACAGTTGTCCATCGGCATAGACCTGATAGGTTTGCGGATCTACCCGGATATCGGGCAGCCAGTCATTGAGTACCATATCGCGCTTGCCAATCTCCCTGCAATTGCTCACGGCACACAGTGTTTTGTTCAGGCCCAATGCCACAACGGCGGGGTTATGCATCCCTGCCTGCGATAAGAAGGTCAGAGAGGTCTTCAATGCGCGCCCATAGGACCCAAACATTTTTCTGTAGTGCACAGGCTGTGGGGTGGGTATGGATGCATTCGGATCACCCATCACGGCATGGGCAATCATGCCACCCTTGAGGATGAGTGAGGGTTTTACGCCGAAATATGCTGGTCGCCAAAGTACCAGATCTGCCAGTTTTCCCGATTCGACAGAACCGACCTTATGAGCAATTCCCTGCGCGATGGCAGGGTTGATGGTGTACTTCGCAATGAATCGTTTGACCCGATTGTTATCTGCAACAGCACTGTCGCCCGCCAGCGCGCCGCGCTGATTTTTCATTTTGTCTGCCGTCTGCCAGGTTCGCAGAATCACTTCTCCCACGCGGCCCATCGCCTGAGAATCAGAGCTCATGATGGAAAATGCACCCAGATCATGAAGAATATCTTCCGCTGCGATCGTCTCCCTGCGAATCCGACTTTCGGCAAAGGCCAGGTCTTCGGCGATGGACGGGTCCAGATGGTGGCAGACCATCAGCATATCCAGGTGTTCATCAATCGTGTTGCTGGTAAACGGCATGGTGGGGTTGGTCGAGGCGGGCAGTACGTTGGGTAAACCAGCGGCGCGGATGATATCAGGTGCGTGGCCGCCACCGGCGCCTTCCGTGTGAAAGGTGTGGATTGTGCGCCCCTTGAATGCGGCCAGGGTGGCCTCTACGAAACCCGATTCGTTCAGCGTGTCGCTATGGATGGCAACCTGGGTATCGGTCAGGTCAGCCACACTCAGGCAGGTATCAATGGCCTGAGGCGTCGTGCCCCAGTCCTCATGCAGCTTCAACCCGATGGCGCCGGCATCGATCTGTTCCATGAGTGGTGCAGGGTCGCTGGCATTACCTTTGCCTAGCAATCCGATGTTCATGGGAAATGCATCCGTGGCACCCAGCATGCTTTGGATATGCCATGGGCCGGGGGTGCAGGTTGTGGCAAAGGTGCCCGTTGCCGGTCCTGTGCCGCCGCCAATCATGGTTGTGATACCAGACGACAAGGCTTCTTCAATCTGCTGAGGACAAATGAAATGGATATGTGTATCGATTCCGCCAGCAGTGACGATAAAGCCTTCTGCGGCAATGATCTCGGTGCCCGGCCCAATCACAATCGTAATTCCGGGCTGGATATCGGGGTTGCCTGCTTTGCCGATACCTGAGATATGCCCGTTCTTGATGCCAATATCGGCTTTGATGATACCTGTGACGGCGTCAATGATAAGTGCGTTGGTGATAACGGTATCCGCGCAGTCGGCACTGCAGCGCTGGCTTTGTCCCATGCCATCGCGAATGACCTTGCCGCCGCCGAATTTGACTTCTTCTCCGAAGAGAGTGAAATCCCTTTCGACCTCCACGAACAAACCGGTGTCTGCCAGCCGTACGCGATCGGCGGCGCCATTGGCAATGGTTGGTCCAAACATCTCGGCATAGGCCTGTCTTGAAATGCTTGTCATGACAAAGCTCCCATGACGCTTCCCGTAAAGCCGAAGACACGCCGGTCGCCAGCGAGTGCAACCAGTTCGACGGTGCGTATCTGTCCGGGCTCAAAACGTACCGCTGTCCCCGCAACAATATTCAGTCGATAGCCGCGCGCCGCAGCCCTGTCAAACTGCAGTGCGCTGTTGGTTTCTGCAAAGTGGTAATGCGAGCCCACCTGAATGGGCCGATCGCCGGTATTGGTCACTTTGATCAGCTGCGTGTCGCGGTCTTTGTTCAGCTCGATCTGGCCGTCGGCAGCGATGATTTCACCTGGAATCATGATTCTGTGTCCTTGATAGTTACTGACCGGCAAGCAAGAGCACCGCACCATAGGAGGCGATGCCCACACCCGCGAGGCGGGCAGGCCATGCATGACGGCGAGTCAGAATGGATCCGGCCGTCATGCCGATGCAGTGGATTAGCAGTGTGCTGAACATGAAACCCACGACAAAGAAGGCGGCGTTGCTCCCTTGCGGTAGTTCCATGCCGTGCGCTGCGCCATGGAAAAACGCAAAGAATGCGACTAGCGCAGAACCCGCTGCCAGCGGCAGTTTTGCGGTGCCAGCCAGTAGCAGTCCCAGGACCAGTAGCGATGTCATGATCAGCGGCTCAACCAATGGTACTTGCAGGCCAGCGATACCCAGCATTGCGCCGCCGAACAGTATCAGTGAAAAGCAGAGGGGAAGCGTGACTGCCCGTTTCAGATTGGGATAGGCAAGAACGCTCCAGACGCCAACGGCCAGCATGGCAAGCAGATGGTCGGGGCCGGTTAACGGATGAAGAAATCCTTCGGTCAGCATGGAGATGCCATCCGTATGACTCGGATGGCCGGGATGCGCAAGAGCAGGCAGACTGACTGCCGACATTGCAATTGTCATGACTGGAGATTTGATTCGACGCAGAGACGATGGGTACATGAAAGTTCCTTTTGCAGAGTTTGGATGAACAGCAGCAGATATTGCTCGTGCCACTCAGATGATCGGGTGGTGAACAGTGACCAGTTTTGTGCCATCGGGGAAGGTGGCTTCAATCTGGATATCCGGAATCATTTCCGGTACGCCTTCCATCACGTCATCCCGCGAGAGCACCTGTGTGCCTTCGTGCATGAGTTGTGCCACGGTTTTGCCGTCACGGGCACCTTCAAGGAGCGCCGCGCTGATAAAGGCAACCGATTCGGGATGATTCAGTTTGAGGCCTCGGCTTAAACGGCGTTCCGCAAGCAGGGCGGCCGTAAAAAGCATCAACTTGTCTTTTTCTCGGGGAGTCAGATCCATTGTTATGTCCTTATGTCGTTTTGCCTGTTCATGGCATCAGACGCGTTAAATAAATGATTGGTTAACATCAGGCAGATTTCCTGATAATTACTTGAATGGTTTCGCAGCATCATTCAGGTGCACCACAATCGCAATGGCGTTGCGGCTACGCCAAGGTGCAGCGGCCTGAGGTATTGCCAGCACTCGATCATCAGCTCTCGCACCGGCTCAGCATGCTTTCCAAGTATCCGCAGCAGGATGAGGCTATGCGTATCATCCAGCGGTATCTGACTGCCACCGGCCAGCAGCTCGCAGCTCCAGGGCAATCGGTCCGTCAGCGTTGCGAGATCGTCGGCAGCCAGCGTCGGACCAACACTCCAGACCGTGGCCAGAATTGGCAGTGTGGCCAGCCCTGCCACACTGCGCCTGAGCGGGTCAGAGGCATCGATGTGGCCGGCTTCAGTCCATACTCTTTTCCCGTCATAAAAGAGGGCAGTATTCAAGTCAAGCGAGCCGGCCAGCCATGCATTTTCAGTCTGGACGCTGCCCAGTTGATAACAGTCCCAGCCGATTGCAGCTGCGCCGGCTGCGAGCCTGATGTTAATGTGGCTGTGAGCCTGCGCTTCCTCGAAAAGCAGGTTTTCGAACGGGAGCCAGTCGAGCCTGGCATGGGCGTGAATAGTCAGGTTCACATGCTGACTTGCGCTTTTGCCATTGGCCTTGTACCAGCGGGTAGCACCAGGTGTGCTCAGTGTGGCATGAGCATTCTCATGCACCTCAATATTGATGATGAGCTCGTCGCCACCGGCAATGCCTGATGGCGGATGCAATACAGTCGCGTGACAAATGGATGGTCCCTCAGGATAGAGCGCTTTCTGTACCAATAACGGACCGCTGTGTCTGTTGTGAGTCAGCGCAGTGCGCAAAGGACTCTGGCGCGAGAATGCCAGGTCCAGAGAGGCGTGCCAGGTTTCGTCGGGTATAACAACTGTCATTTTCCGTGAGCCCTGATGCGCTACACGCTTATATGACGTTCAATACCGTCGGCTTCGATATTTTCGCCTTTGCCGCTGGCAATGATGGTGCCGCGATTCATGACCAGATAGTCATCCGCGATGGCCTTGACAAAGTCCAGGTACTGTTCCACCAGCAGAATGGTAATGCCGTGGTCCGCAACCAGCATTTTCAATGTCTGACCGATGTGCTTGATAATATTCGGCTGTATTCCTTCTGTCGGTTCGTCAAGTATCAGCAGTTTGGGGTCACCCATCAGCGCGCGTCCAATGGCCAGCTGCTGTTGCTGACCACCAGAAAGATCACCGCCATTGCGATGTTCCATTTCCTTCAGGACAGGGAATAGTTGATAGATAAAAGCGGGAACACCTTTGGGCGTCCTGCGTGCGGCAGCACCCACCAGAAGATTTTCTCTGACCGTCAGACGCGGAAATATTTCCCGCCCTTGCGGCACATAACCAATGCCCCTTGCGATTCGGTCGGCAGGACCGAAACGCGTGATGTCGGAACCGCTGTAGATGATTTTTCCATTGCGAATGGGCACAACGCCAAGCAGGCTGCGCAGCAGGGTGGTTTTGCCCGCGCCGTTGCGTCCGAGAAGGGCAGTCAGTGCATTCGCTCTTATTTCAAACGAAATATCACGCAGGATGTGACTGCCGCCATAGTATTGATTGATATTCTGTGCGCCAAGCAACATGGGATTCATTCCTTCGGTTAACGGCCAAGGTAGGATTCAAT
>JAFAGQ010000188.1 GCA_023422555.1 Pseudomonadota bacterium | reverse complement strand
AACACCGGTTCAGCTTGTCATGCCAACGCATACGGCGCCATCACTATTGAGCAATCATTTTATTGATATTCTAAGATCGCATATCCGGCAGTTGAAGTTTGGGTAACCGGAACGTTAATGAATTTTGTATCTGCAGCAGGACAATCATCTGAAGAATCATCCTGCTGCGAACCGACCTACCGATAAGGCGACCTAGTGACCAAGGTATCTTGCGGGAAGACCTGCCAGCATAAACACCGCGACTTAATTCACCGTCACGTTCGCTGTTTTAATGACTTCGGCCCACTTCTTGGTTTCGCTGTCGATGAACTTGGCGAAATCTTCAGGGGTACCGCCTGCTGCCTGACCACCGGTGCTGTCAAAGGCTTTTTTCACTTCGGGTTTCTTCAGAATATTGTTGAACGCCGTGTTCAGTTTGCTGATGATGGGTTCCGGAGTGCCAGCTGGGGCAATCACGCCCTGCCAGTTGTAGGATTCGAAATCTTTCAGACCAGCTTCCTGCATGGTTGGTACGTCAGGCAGCAAGGGCAGGCGTTTGGCGCTGGTAACAGCCAGCGGATGCACTTTCTTGGACTGGATGGCAGGCATGGCTGCGTAGCCCATTTCAAACATCATATCGATATGGCCCGCCATCAGATCACTGCTGGCCGGTGCGCCGCCTTTGTAAGGCACATGAGTCAGATCGATACCTGCAGCTGTAGCAAACAGTTCACCCGAGAGGTGATGCGCACCGCCCACACCGGAAGAACCAAAGGTCAGTTTGCCGGGATCTTTCTTTGCCAGCGCAATCAGGTCCTGGACGTTCTTTGCTTCCACTTTATTGCTGACACTCAGAATCAGCGGACTTTCTTCAATCAGAATAACGGGCGCCAGGTCTTTGGTCACATCATATTTGACGTTCTTTGGCATCAGTGTTGGGTTGACAGACAGCGGTGCCAGGTTGCCGCTACCAATGGTGTAGCCATCGGGCTTGGCGCGGGCAATAAAGTCTGTGCCGATCACGCCGCCCGCACCAGCCTTATTCTCTACAACGACGTTGGCCTTGAGTTCTTTACTCAGCTCTTCAGCCAGCAGACGCATGCGTGTATCTGCGAAGCCGCCAGCAGCATAGGGAACAATGAAGGTGATGGGTTTGCTTGGCCAGTTATCCTGCGCAATGGCTGAGGAAGATATTGCCAGCGCCCCTGCCGCCGCAATAAGGGATTTAACAGTAAGTTTTTTAGCGAAGTTCATGGTTTTTCCTCGTAAGTCATGATTCATTATTGTCATAGTTTACACAGGCGCCTTGCGCCCTCTTCCAGTGTGGCATCGTCCTTGGAGAACGACAGGCGAATAACGCCCAGGTCTGTAGCATCAGAATAAAATGCCGAGACCGGTATGGTTGCCACACCATACTCTTCAATCAGCTTTCTGACGAACTGCACGTCCGACAAATAGCTGATTTTCTGAAATCTTGCCAGCATGAAGAATCCGCCTTTGCTGGGCTGTATCTCGAACCGGGAATCTTTCAAGGCATTGGCCAGCAGATCACGCTTTTCCTGATAGATGGTAGACAGGTTCAGATAATGGTTCGGCGTTTCCATCATGGCCGCAAGCGCATACTGCATGGGCGTGTCGGCCGCGTACATCAGAAACTGATGAATCTTGCGTATTTCAGCTGTAATAGCCGCCGGTGCCACACAATAGCCGACGCGCCAGCCGGTTACGTGAAAGGTCTTGCCAAATGAGGTAACCACAATCGAGCGCTCGCGCAGGCCTGCATAGCGTGACATGCTCCGGTGTATGTCCTGGTCGAACACAACATGCTCGTAAACTTCATCGGAAAGAATAATGATGTCCGTTCCTGCAACAATATCCTGTAACGCTGCTATGTCCGCATCGCTCAGAATGGCGCCCGTGGGATTATGGGGCGAGTTGATGATGATCATGCGCGTACGCTCATTGATTGCATCACGAACGGCATCCCAGTCTATGCCATAAGCGGGCGGCTGCAGTTTGATTGGCACTGCAACGGCCGATTGCAATTGCAATATCGGTGCATAACTATCGAAACAGGGTTCGAAGTAAATGACTTCATCGCCCGCGTGAACCAGCGCGGTAATGGCACAATACAGCGCCTCGCTGGCACTGCCCACGACAGTCACTTCCGTGACTTCGTCATAGCTGTGACCATATAGAAGCTGTATTTTTTCGGCGATTTTATTGCGCAGTGGCGCGATGCCTATCATGGGCGCGTACTGATTGTGTCCCTCGGACATGGCGTCGATGGCGTGGTCAATGAGCTCTGGCGCACACGGAAAATTGGGCGCGCCCTGCGCGAGATTGACAGCCTGGTAGCGCTCGGCCAGATCACCAATAACACTGAAAACAGTTGTACCCACGTCGGGCAACTTGGAACGGATCTGCATGATCGCTACCTGGAAGACAGAATAAAAAAAACCGGCCGCCCGGGCCGGTTGCGTTCTTTACAAATTCGGCTTACTTGGCGACCCAGTCGGCTTGAAAGTATTTTTGGGTAAGTTTGCTTATCGTACCATCTTTCTTCAGCGCATTAATGGCCTCGTCCAGACGGGTTTTAAGTTCCTTGTCTCCCTTACGGATGCCAAAACCCGTGCCCACTCCCAGAACCGAGGTATCATCCAGCGGTTTGCCGGTGATCTCAAAATCTTTACCCTCTGGCTTTTCCAGGAACCCGCTGACGGCGCTGGGCGTCTTTTGCACGGCGGCCTGAATGCGGTTATTTTGCAGATCCTGATAGATCTGATCCTGAGAGGCATAAGACACGATTTTCACGCCTTTGGGTGCCCAGTGCTTCTTCACGAATGCTTCCTGCGCAGAACCCTGCAGTACGCCTACGGCGGTCGAAGCAAGGCTCTCTGGCGTTGCCTGAAGACCCGAACCTTTTTTCGCAATCAGCTGACTGGGCACATCATAAATGGGTACGGTAAAGTCGATGACTTTCTGGCGCGGCTCAGTAATGTTCATGGCGGAGTTGATGTAGTTGAACTTGCGCGCGTTCAGGGCAGGTATAAGCCCATCGAAACTGGTTTCGACCCATTCACATTTGACATCGAGTTTGGCGCAGACCGCATCGTTCAGTTCCACGTCGAAACCCACAAGCTTGCCATCAGGCGTCTTGCTTTCAAAAGGCGGATACAGCGCTTCTACCCCAACCTTGAGCACGTCCTGTGCCATGGCTGGTGTCATTAGACTAGTGGCGGCAAGCATGCCAGCCATTATCAGGTTCCTGATAATCAGAGTTTTCATTTTCATAGACTTGCCGACCTCAAAAAGAAAAAACCTCTGCCGGGCAGAGGTTCTGGTAAAGAATAGCGCGATCTGTCCGAATACCAATAAATATTGCAGTAGCAATAAATATTACACCCGAAATAACGACCCCTGAAAGGGCCGAAAACAGTCGCATTGCGCCAGAACCGAAAAAACGGCTTCCGGCGCAAAAGCCTACTCTTAATTCTTGGTTTGATCAACCAGTTTGTTTTTGGCAATCCATGGCATCATGGCACGCAGTTTGGCGCCCACAACTTCGATTTCGGATTCAGCGTTGATGCGACGACGTGATGTCAGTGTCGGTGCACCTGCGGCGTTTTCGATAATGAAGCTTTTCGCGTATTCGCCTGTCTGAATGTCTTTCAGCGCCTGACGCATGGCCTGACGGGTTTCATCTGTCACGATGCGTGGGCCGGTGACGTATTCACCATACTCGGCATTGTTGGAGATGGAGTAGTTCATGTTGGCGATACCGCCTTCATAGATCAGATCCACGATCAGTTTGAGCTCATGCAGGCACTCAAAATAGGCCATTTCAGGCGCGTAACCGGCTTCAACCAGCGTTTCGAAACCGGCTTTGATGAGTTCAACGGCACCACCGCAAAGAACGGCCTGTTCACCGAACAGGTCGGTTTCCGTTTCTTCACGGAAGTTGGTTTCGATGATACCGGCACGACCGCTGCCAATGGCGCTGGCATAAGACAGGGCGACATCACGTGCAGCACCGGATTTGTCCTGGTGCACAGCGATCAGAGATGGCACACCGCCACCCTGAGAATAAGTGCCACGAACTGTGTGACCTGGTGCTTTTGGCGCAATCATAATGACGTCGATGTCATCACGGGGAACAACCTGACCATAATGTACGTTGAAGCCGTGAGCGAAAGCCAGTGCCGCACCGGCCTTGATATTGCCGTGAACGTGCTCTTTATAGACCTGAGCGATATTTTCGTCAGGCAACAGGATCATGACCAGATCTGCGCTTTTAACGGCGTCAGCCACTTCTGCCACTTTCAGGCCGGCCTTTTCTGCCTTGCTCCAGGATGCGCCGTTTTTACGCAGACCGACGGTCACGTTCACGCCAGACTCGTGCAGGTTCAGCGCGTGGGCGTGACCTTGTGAGCCATAACCAATAATGGCGACATTTTTCCCTTTGATCAGGGACAGGTCACAATCTTTATCGTAAAAAACTTTCATTTAAAGCCTCAAAAATTAGTTGAATTTGTCTATTGAATTTTTTGTACTACGCTGCC
>JAFAGQ010000169.1 GCA_023422555.1 Pseudomonadota bacterium | reverse complement strand
TTTGTCATGAAAACACCGGCCGGTGATATCAGTGTGAGACTGTCAATTGCCGGGATGCACAATGTGCGCAACAGTCTGGCGGCTGCCGCCTGCGGCCATGCAGCAGGGATTTCCCTGGAACATATCCGTGATGGCCTGCAGGCATTTCATCCCGTTAAGGGAAGAATGCGCGCCCATACCCTGTCTGGCGGCATTACACTGGTCGATGACTCGTATAATGCGAATCCGGACTCGGTAATTGCAGCGATCGATGTCCTGGCCACCCTTCCTGCTCCCACGGTGCTGGTCCTGGGAGATATGGCTGAAGTGGGCGAAAACGGTCCGCAAATGCATGAAGAAGTGGGGCATTATGCCCGCAGCAAAGGCATTACACATGTGATTACGCATGGGAATGCCACGGCAGGAACCGCGAGTGCCTATGGCGCCACGGCAGAACATATGACAGATATTCACGAAATCGCAAAAAGGGTCGTTGCAAGACAGCCCGCAAGCATATTGGTAAAGGGCTCGAGATCAATGCGGATGGAAAGGGTTGTGCAGGATTTGCTGTCCTGGTCGGAACAGAAAGAGGCCGGACATGCTGTATGAACTGACCCGCTGGCTTTCCGGCACGTTTTCCGTTCTGAGTGTATTTGAGTACATTACCCTGCGGGCCATGTTTGCCTGCGGAACCGCCCTGTTTATCGGCCTTCTGGCCGGCCCCCGTGTGATCCGCAAGCTGACTGAACTGAAGATCGGTCAGGCTGTTCGCAGCTATGGGCCTGAAACACATCTGGTAAAAAACGGCACGCCAACCATGGGCGGCGCGCTGATTCTGATTTCCATCGGCATTACAACTCTGTTGTGGGCCGATCTGAGTAACCGCTTTGTCTGGGTGGTTCTGCTGGTGACCTTTGGCTTTGGCGCCATTGGCTGGGTTGATGATTACCGCAAGGTGGTGCATCGCAATCCCGAGGGCATGTCTTCCCGGGAAAAATTTATGTGGCAGGCCATTATCGGTCTGATTGCTTCGGTTTATTTAACCTTTGCCGTGTCGGCACCCGCCAATGCGGATATTTTTCGCCTGATGTGGTCATGGGTGACCAGTGGCTTTACCATGCCGCTGCCTTCACGTGCCGACCTGATCGTACCTTTCTTCAAAAGCGTCAGCTACCCGCTGGGCGTTTTCGGCTTCGCCATTCTGACCTGGATGGTCATTGTGGGCGCCAGTAACGCCGTGAATCTGACGGATGGCCTGGACGGACTGGCCATTATGCCAACTGTCATGGTGGGCAGTGCGCTGGGCATTTTTGCCTATGTGGTGGGACGGGTCGACTATTCCAAATATCTGCTGTTTCCTTATATCCCGGGTGCCTCGGAAGTGCTGGTCCTTTGTGCCGCGCTGGGTGGGGCGGGTCTGGCCTTTCTCTGGTTCAATGCTTATCCCGCACAGGTGTTTATGGGTGACGTCGGTGCGCTTGCCCTGGGTGGCATGCTGGGCACCATCGCCGTGATTGTGCGTCAGGAAATTGTGCTTTTTATTATGGGCGGCGTTTTCGTTGCCGAAACGCTGTCCGTCATGATTCAGGTGTGCTGGTACAAATATACCAAGAAGAAAACCGGTACCGGCAGGCGGATTTTGCGTATGGCACCCCTGCATCACCATTTTGAAGTTGGCGGCTGGAAAGAAACCCAGGTCGTCGTGCGTTTCTGGATTATTACCATGATGCTGGTTCTTATCGGACTGGCCACTCTTAAATTGCGATGAGTTCCAATACTGGCGGCGTGTCCGCGTTTCCTTCTCGTGTATTGATTCTCGGCCTGGGCGAGACCGGCGTGGCTGCAGCACTCTGGTGTCTACGTCAGGGCGCATCTCTGCATATCGCGGACACACGCGAGGCACCGCCCGGACTGTCGGCCCTGCAGACAGCTGCTGCAGAAGGCGAGGTCACTCACTTTCTGGGATCGGCGGCGCTGACGGATGAGGCGCTGGAGGGTGTGCAGGCACTGGTACTGAGTCCGGGACTGGTTCCTCACGAACCGGCGCTGGCGGCGTTTCTGGAAAAGGCGAAGGAGCGCCAGATTGCCATCATCGGCGAAATTGAATTATTTGCGCAGGCGCTGACAAAACTCGCGCAGGACAAGGATTATCACCCGCAAGTGCTGGCGGTGACGGGCACTAATGGAAAAACGACTGTGACTTCGCTGACCCAGGCGATGCTGCAGACCGCGGGTAAAACCGCCATTGCCGCCGGAAATATCAGTCCCTCAGCCCTGACCGCGCTGATGCAGGCACTGGACGCCGATGCGTTGCCGGAAGTCTGGGTGCTGGAGCTGTCCAGTTTTCAGATGCATACCACGCGTTCGCTGGAACCTGATGCATCGGTTGTTCTTAATCTGACCCAGGATCATCTGGACTGGCATCGTGATATGCAGGAATATGGGGCCGCCAAGGCCAGTCTGCTCGCCGCCAGCAAAATTGCCATTGTGAATCGAAGCGATGCCGCCGTGCTGCAGATGGTTGAGGATGTCAAGGACACCGAAGTGCGCAGTTTCGGCTCGGACGAACCCGTGCTGGTGGGTGACGTAGGCATGGAGAGTGCACACGGTGTCTTATGGATTACAGCAAGCGAACACGATGACTTCGAGTTGCCCGAGGCACCTGGTACGCGACGCAAGAAAAATGCAGAGAAGCCTCGTCGCATGACAGGCCTGATCAAGCGGCTGATGCCCGGCGATGCCATGAAGATTCGTGGGCTGCACAATATGATGAATGCACAGGCCGCCATGCTGCTTTGTCGCGAAGTGGGGATAGGCTGGGGTCCCATGCTCAATACCCTGCGTGAGTTTGCGCCTGGCCAGTATCGTACACAGTTTGAACGCAGTATCCGTGGCGTGGATTTCTTCAATGACAGCAAGGGCACCAATGTGGGTGCAACCGTGGCTGCACTGGACGGCATGGGACGCAACATCGTGCTGATCGCCGGCGGCGTGGGCAAGGGACAGGATTTTTCACCGCTGGCTGCGCCCGTCAGACGCACTGCACGCGCGGTGGTGCTGATTGGTGAGGCAGCAGATGTCATTGAGCAGGCCCTGGCCGATACCGGCGTAACCTGCCATCGTGCTGATTCCATGCAGGCGGCCGTTGCACAGGCGCTGGAACTGGCCCAGGAAGGCGATGCCGTACTGATGTCGCCGGCATGCTCCAGTTTTGACATGTTTAAAAGCTATGCACATCGCGGAGAGGTCTTTTCCTCTGCCGTGCACGAGCTTGCACTGGATAATGGAGAGGTGGCATGAGTCTGCTGGGCGATCTGAGGGCAAGCGTCAATGCGGTCAAACCTGGCCGTACCAAAATGCGCAATTACGATCTGCTGCTTGCGTCAGCGGTTGTTGCATTGCTGATGTTTGGCCTGCTGATGGTCTTTTCAGCCTCGATCGCGCTGGTGGATGGTCCGAAGTACGCCAACTCAACCCGCTACTACTTTTTTGTGCGTCACCTGATTTTTATCGCCATTGGGCTGGTGGGGTTTGCCATTACCATCTCCCTGCCCATGCAAGTCTGGGAGAAATTTACCCTCCCGTTATTTCTGGCCTCCATGTTCATGCTGGTCCTGGTGCTGATTCCGCATATCGGCAATGAGGTCAATGGTGCCTATCGATGGATTCCGCTGGGCCCGGTGAATGTTCAGCCCTCAGAGATGATGAAAATGGCCATGGTGCTGTTTGCGGCCGATTACACCGTGCGCAAGCAAAAGTACATGCATGATTTCTGGCGTGGGTTTGTGCCCATGATGGTGGCCCTGGGTGTCGTGGGTATCCTGCTGTTGCTGGAGCCCGATCTGGGGGCATTCATGGTCAGTGTTTCCATTGCCGTGGGAATTCTGTTTCTGGGTGGTATCAGCGCGGTCCTCTTCCTGATTCTGGTGGTTGTGCTGCTGGGCTGTTTTGCGCTGCTGATTCTGATGGCACCCTGGCGGGTCAAACGTATTTTTGCCTATCTGGATCCCTTCGATCCTGACACAGTGCAGTCTACTGGCTATCAGCTGGCGCATTCGCTGATTGCAATTGGCCGCGGCGAGTGGTTTGGCGTGGGCCTGGGTTCCAGTGTGGAAAAACTGCATTACCTACCCGAAGCGCATACTGACTTCATTATGGCCGTTGTGGGAGAAGAACTGGGTTTTGTCGGCATCATTGCAGTTGTCATCCTTTTTCTGATCATTGTGCATCGCGGTTTCGAGATCGGCCGGCAGGCCATTGCCATGGACCGTGAATTCAGTGGTCTGGTTGCACAGGGCGTTTCCATCTGGATGGGCGTTCAGGCGCTGGTGAATCTGG